>NZ_MJYC01000040.1:0-479 GCF_001763115.1 Campylobacter sp. BCW_4323
AAAGACTTTGATAAAGATAGTATCTTTTTATCTAATATGATTATGAATGTGAGATTGAAGTAAGTAAATGATAGATTTAGCAGGTGTGATTTGTTAATCACAGTAAAGTGTTTTTTGCTTATGTGTTATATTTTATTGTTATAATTTATAAAAAGTGATGAAAAATATAATTTGGAAAGATATTAATGAACCCTAAAGAACTTATCTCTCAAATCAAAGACTATGCTAATTGTGCAGATGCTAGTTATGCGATGTTGCAATATGTTTGGGAAAATATAGAGCAAGATGAAAAGAATAATATTTATAAAGCAGATAAACTTACTTTTGGTGATAAATTAAAGCAAGATATTGTTATGAAAAATAGTAAAGGGGAAGATATTGTAAAACCTAAAAATACAAACACAGCTTATGCTTGTGCTATACAAGCTCGTTTTGAACAAAATAAAATAGTTAAAATAGAACCTAAATATTGTATTTCT
>NZ_MJYC01000041.1:0-117269 GCF_001763115.1 Campylobacter sp. BCW_4323
TTTTGAAATTAATTTCATATTATTTATTTTTTAATAATAATATAAAATATAAAAATAAAATAGTGGAATAATAAAATATTTAAACTTAAAGTATAATTAAATACTGATTATTATATAATTATAAAATTTCAATTTAATTTTTATTTTATATAAAAAATTGATTTAATGAGAGTAAAATTTTTAGACAGAATTTTTATTGTTTTGTATGTTAGATAATAAGCACTTCATTTTCTAAGTTTATGCCAAATTCTTCAAAGACTTTTTTTCTGGCTAATTTGATAAGAAAAAACGCATCTTCAAAACTTGCATTTTTTTTATTGATTAAAAAATTTGCGTGTTTATCGCTTAACATAGCATCTCCTTTGCTAAATCCTTTCAATCCTACAGCTTCGATTAAACGTCCTGCAAAGTCGTTTTTTGGATTTTTAAAGATAGAGCCAAAGCTTGCCCCACTAGGTTGGTTGCTCCTTGCATTTTTTAAAGTTTTATCTTTAAGGGTATCAAAGCCAAAATTTAGTTTAAATTCAGCCCAAAAAAAAGGCATATTTAAAGGACAAAAACGATAATCAAAATTTATATTTTCTCTTAAAATTTCGCCTTGAGAAGTAGCAATTTTGATTAAATTTTGACTAATACACTCTCCTTTAAGTCCTGCATTCATTTTCAAAAGCCCGCCAAGTGTACCAGGAATTTTGCTTAAATACTCAAAACCCTTAAGATTATTTTCTTTGGCAAAGCGATATATTTTGCTTGATTTTGTTTTGCAGCCTATGCGAAGATGGGTGAAATCTTTATTTTGATCTAAAATTTGTATAAAATCAAAACTATCTCCTAAAACTCCTATATTTTTAGGTTTTGGGCTGACTAAAAGGTTATTTGCGCCGCCTATTAAAAAACCATCAAAATCACAAATTTGATCCAAAACTAAAACTTCAAATTCATTTCCTATACGCACAGAAGAGTATTTTTTAAAATCAATGATCATTTGATAAAAGTTGGAATTTGATTTAGTATGTTTTCGGTAAAGTCAATCATAGTTGTAGTCATCCAAGGCATTAAAAAGATTAAAATAACTACAACCAGGATGATTTTAGGAACAAAAGAAAGTGTCATTTCGTTAATCTGTGTAGTTGCTTGAAAAATACTGATTACAAGCCCTGCAATAAGCCCTGCTAAAAGCATAGGCAAGGAAAGTAAAAGTGTGATTTTAAAGGTTTGCACTCCAAGAGCAACTAAGGTACTTTCATCCATTTTTATCCTTTTTAAGAATTTCTAGCTTCTTCGTATTCGCTAGGGATAAGATAATCATTTACATGTATGATTTTATCATAAAATTTATAATCATATCCTAGTTTAAAAAGCGTATCTACAGCTAAAAGTTGAGTTTGATTCATGCTAATGGAGTTTTTATTGGCATATAGATTAAGATAAGTATCCAGTTTTTCTTCATCAACACGGATAAGTTTTCTTTCCATAAGCATAGGGGCTAAAATTTTACGATTTGCATCGGCGATTTTTACAGCATTGGTTAAATCCTTTTCGATCTTAATCGCATCGCTTAAAGGCAAAGAGCGACGCAAAGCCATTCCACCTAAAGGCAAAGGTAAATTTTCTTTAGCAAATTCAAGCCATATATCCCAAAGTTCTGCTTCCACGCAAAGACTTTGATCAAATTCTAAAATGCTTTCATGGATCAAAACTCCTGCATCTGCTTCACCACTTAAAACTGCATTTTCAATGTCTAAAAAATTCTTATAAATAATTCTAGCTTCAGGATATTTCATACGAAAAATCAAAGCATTGGTGGTATTTGCTCCACTCAAAGCGACTTTAAAATTTCTTTTTAAATGCGTATCTTTTTTCTTGATGAGTTTTGGCCCATAACCTTCGCCAAAACTCACTGCTGTGCGTAAAAGCGCGTACTCAGAAGCGATTAAAGGATAAAGCCCAAAAGAAATAGCTGTAGCATCAAATTCATTTTTCAAGGCAAATTCATTTAAAGTTTGTATATCTAAAGCTGTATTTTCATAAGCAAAATCATTCCCCATCCACCCAAATTTAATAGCCATATACATAAAAATATCATCAGCATCAGGAGAATGTGCAATAGTAATTTTTTTCATCTATGCTTCCTTGTAAATCTTTGCTTTAATTCTAGCAAAATAAACCATTATTTAATTTTATTTTGTTAGAATTCTAACTAAAAATTTAGAATTTTTAAGGAAAGTTATGGATGATAATAAAAGAAAATCCCTAGATGCTGCCCTAAAAAGTTTAGATAAAACCTTTGGAAAAGGCACTATCTTAAGACTAGGGGATAAAGAAGTCGAGCAAATCGATAGCATAGGCACAGGTTCAGTTGGGCTTGATCTTGCTTTAGGTATAGGCGGTGTTCCAAAAGGAAGAATCATAGAAATTTATGGGCCTGAAAGTTCAGGTAAAACCACTCTAACTTTACACATTATCGCAGAATGCCAAAAAGCAGGTGGAGTTTGTGCTTTTATCGATGCAGAACATGCGCTTGATGTAAAATATGCTAAAAATTTAGGTGTAAATACAGATGATTTATATGTTTCTCAACCTGATTTTGGAGAGCAAGCTTTAGAAATTGTAGAAACTATAGCAAGAAGTGGTGCAGTAGATCTTATCGTAGTAGATAGCGTTGCAGCACTTACCCCAAAAGCAGAAATTGAAGGCGATATGGGAGATCAACATGTAGGACTTCAAGCAAGACTTATGTCTCAAGCTCTAAGAAAACTTACAGGTATAGTTCATAAAATGAATACCACGGTAATTTTCATCAACCAAATTCGTATGAAAATCGGTGCTATGGGTTATGGTACTCCTGAAACCACAACAGGTGGAAATGCGTTAAAATTTTATGCTTCTGTGCGTTTAGATGTTAGAAAAGTAGCAACCTTAAAACAAAACGAAGAACCTATAGGAAACCGCGTTAAAGTAAAAGTAGTTAAAAATAAAGTTGCTCCTCCATTCAGACAAGCCGAATTTGATGTGATGTTTGGAGAGGGTTTAAGCCGTGAAGGTGAGTTGATTGATTACGGTGTAAAACTTGATATCGTAGATAAAAGTGGTGCGTGGTTCTCTTATAAAGATAAAAAACTTGGACAAGGTAGAGAAAACTCAAAAGCTTTCTTAAAAGAAAACCCTGAAATTGCAGATGAAATCACAAAAGCGATTCAAAATTCTATGGGAATAGAAGGTATGTTCAGCGGTAGCGAAGATGACGAAGGAGAAGAATAATGTTAGTAATTGAAGATGTTAGAGCCTATGAAGTTCTTGATAGCAGAGGAAATCCAACCGTAAAAGCTGAAGTTACGCTAAGCGATGGAAGTGTAGGTGCGGCCATAGTTCCAAGTGGTGCAAGTACAGGTTCAAAAGAGGCCTTAGAATTGCGTGATAATGATGAAAGATTTGGCGGAAAAGGCGTTTTAAAAGCTGTTGCAAATGTCAATGAAACCATTGCAGATGAAATTTTAGGGCTAGATGCTTTTAATCAAACTCAACTTGATGATACTTTGCGTGAGCTTGATGGAACAAATAATTACTCAAATTTAGGTGCAAATGCGACTTTAGGCGTATCTATGGCAACAGCTCGTGCGGCTGCGGCTGCTTTGGGAATGCCTTTGTATCGCTACTTAGGTGGTGCAAATGCGAGCATTTTACCTGTACCAATGTGTAATATCATAAATGGCGGTGCTCATGCAAACAACAATGTAGATTTTCAAGAATTTATGATCATGCCTTTTGGTTTTACTAGTTTTAAAGAAGCTTTGCGTTCAGTTTGTGAAATTTATGCGATATTAAAAAAAGAACTCGCAAATTCTGGACATTCTACAGCTTTAGGTGATGAAGGCGGTTTTGCTCCAAATTTAGCTAATAACACAGAACCTATTGATCTTTTAATGACTTGTATCAAAAAAGCAGGTTATGAAAATCGTGTAAAAATTGCTCTTGATGTAGCAAGTACAGAATTTTTCAAAGATGGTAAATACCACATGGAAGGCAAGGCTTTTTCAAGCGAGGATTTGATCGAACGCTATGTAGAACTTTGTGCAAAATATCCAATTTGCAGTATCGAAGATGGTTTAGCTGAAAATGACTTTGAAGGCTGGATCAAGCTGACTGAAAAATTAGGCAATAAAATTCAGCTTGTAGGCGATGATTTGTTTGTAACTAATGAAGATATTTTAAGAGAAGGTATCATCAAAAAAATGGCAAATGCTGTACTTATCAAACCAAATCAAATCGGAACTATTACCCAAACTATGAGAACTGTGCGTTTAGCGCAAAGAAATAACTATAAATGTGTGATGAGTCATAGAAGTGGCGAAAGTGAAGATGCTTTTATAGCAGATTTTGCTGTAGCTTTAAATACAGGACAAATCAAAACAGGAGCCCTAGCAAGAGGTGAAAGAACCGCAAAATATAATCGCTTACTTGAAATTGAACTTGAAAGCGATGAATACTTAGGAGAAAAGCTCTGAGCGATTTACTTAAAGAATACGACGAAAGCACAAGAAAAAAAAGTTTTTATACCCATGTTATAAAAATGATTTTTTGGGCTTTTCTTGTTGTAATTGGAGCGATTTATTTTGGCAATATGTTTTTTGGGCAGTATTCTTTAGACACTTTATTAAGCTTAGAAAATACCAAAGAAGAGCTTAATAAAAAGATTATTTTACTTAAAGAACAAAACGCTAAAGCACAAAAAGATTATTTTGAATTAAAAGGATTATACCCAAATGAAAACTAGAATTTTAGCAATATTTTTTATTTTTACCTCTCTTTTATATTCTGATGAAAATCCTTTCAAGGCAGATCAAAATATAACCTTGGTTGCTCCACCTGAATTTCAAAAAGAGGAAGTTAAATTTAATTCTAGTGCAAGAATTTTAAAAAGCATCACTTTTAATTATATCAATTTAGACGGAAGTGAAGATAAGATTGATTTAGATGTTAATAAAAGTATTGATTGGCACGATACTTATACTATATCAAGATTTAAAAGCCCTGATCCTTCAAAAGTACTTGATGTTTCAGTTACTATACCTGAAAAAAATAGCTCTAAACAAGAATCAAACTCAACAGCCAATGTTGAAATACCTTTACAGGTTGCAAAGATTTATGATTTTATTTCTTACGCGGTTTATAAAAACAAAATAAAACTTAACACTAGTGATGAAATGATCACAGATTTTTCAGTAGGAAATCCAAGCAAAATCGTTATAGATTTTAGATCTGATTTGATTAGCCCTACAAAAAATATACGCCTTAGCAATTCTATTTTTAAACGCATAGACTTTGGATCTCACAAAGGATATTATCGACTTGTAATATATCTTGATGGAACTTATAATTATAATATTCAAAAAGATGCAACTGGATATATGATTAATCTGCTTTAATGAGATTTATTTTTTTAATATGTTGTGCTTGTTTAGTTTTTGCTAATGAAATTTTACTTCTTAGCAAATTCGATAAGCAAGATTTTAACTCTAAAGATTTTAATGCTTACTTGATGAGCGAAAAACTTGATGGAGTGCGTGGAATTTGGGATGGAAAATATCTAAAAACTCGCCAAAATTACCAAATAAAAACTCCTGACTTTTTTACAAAAAATTTCCCTCCTTTTGCTGTTGATGGTGAGCTTTGGATAGCAAGAAATAAATTTGATGAAATTTCAGCTTTAATTCGTAGTGGAGATAGCAATTTGACCTTATGGAAGGAAGTAACTTATAATATTTTTGATGTACCAAATGCTTGTGAAGAATTTCAAATTTCTACTTGCACTCTTAAAAATCGTTTGGCTGTTTTAGAAGAGTATTTGCAAAAATATCCTAGTGCCTATATAAAAATTATTCCTCAAATTCCAGTTGAAAATCAAAATAATTTAAATCAATTTTACGAAAGCATTATAAAAAATCAAGGTGAAGGTATTGTCATACGCAAAAATTTAAGTCCTTATGAAAAAGGCAGAAGTAAAAATGCTATGAAATTAAAACCCTATGATGATGCAGAGTGTGAGTTAGTAGGATTTCGCAAGGGCAAGGGTAAATTTGAAAATCAAGTAGGTGCCTTACTTTGTAAAATGCCTAATGGACAAATCATTAAAATAGGCAGTGGTTTAAAAGATGAAGATAGAAAAAATCCTCCAAAAATTGGTAGTATTGTGACTTATAAATTTAATGGATTAACCAAAAATTCCTTACCTCGCTTTCCGGTGTTTTTAAGAATAAGAGATGAAAATCCTTGACTTTAAAATTATTTTGTGATAAAATATTTCCTTTTATTTATTCGGGGTGTAGCGCAGTCTGGTTAGCGCACTTGGTTTGGGACCAAGGGGCCGAAGGTTCGAATCCTTTCACCCCGACCATTTTTTATAAATTTATACAAAATGGTGAGTGTAGCTCAGTCGGTTAGAGCATCAGATTGTGGTCCTGAGGGTCGTGGGTTCAATTCCCATCACTCACCCCACTAGCGCTCGTAGCTCAACTGGATAGAGCGACAGACTTCGGATCTGTAGGTTATGGGTTCGATTCCTATCGGGCGCACCACCAAGATTTTATATGCGTTCATAGCTCAGCTGGATAGAGCAACGGCCTTCTAAGCCGTAGGTCAGAGGTTCGAATCCTCTTGGGCGTACCACTTTAGCGGATGTGGTGAAATTGGCAGACACGCCAGACTTAGGATCTGGTGCAGCAATGCGTGAAGGTTCAAGTCCTTTCATCCGCACCACTCTAAACCCCATTTTACCATACTTTGAGAAATTTTGCTTAAATTACACTGAAGCCTTTGAAGTCCCATTGTATCATTTCGAATTATTTCAAAAAGGCAACCTTTTAGCAGGTAACTTTTAATAGTAACCGGATGAAAGGATAGCTATAAAATAGTCCTTTTAATCCATTTAAGTTTAGCGGTAAAAAAGGTAAAAATAAGCCTTAACCTTAAAGCAAAGGTAACCTAAGATAATTTTATTAAGTTTATAAGGCTTTGAAATACGCTATAATATAGCAAAAATAATAAGGTTAAAAATGGCGATTGATAGAAAGGATTATAATATACCCATAGGAAAAGGAACACATTTAAAAAGACACAAAGACAAAATTAACGCCTTTTTATTTAGAATGCAAAATGGGGGTAAAGAAAAGCAACACGCTTTTACTATTCCTTTACGCCCTGCGTGGAATGAAAACGAATATATAAGAATAGCACTTGCAAGAGCTAAAGAATATGAAAACGAGTTTAAAAAGCTTTTTAGCGTTGGATATGCCCTAAACTCTAGCATTTTGTTAAAAAATCTTTTTGAGATATTTATAAAAACCAACTACAACATAAAAGACTTAAACGAGCAACACAAAGGACACATTAGAAATCTAATAAGCATTTTTAATAATCATATCTTAGAGCCATTAGGAAATATACACTTAGATGAGCTTACGCTTTACAAGGTGCAAGAATTTTATAATGGAATGAAAAACAAAGGACTAGAGCCAAAAACATATAATAGAGCCATTAAAGAAGTGTTAAGCCCTATGATTAAATATGCAGTAAAAAATAAATGGATTAATGAAAATGTTACGATGGGTTTAAAGCTTGATAAAGTGCAAAATAAAAAGCTTGTTACTAATCCTAAAGGCAAATATGAAGCTATTTTAAACGCTATTTTAGAGCTATACAAAGATAATTTACTCTATAAGGCTTTATTCTTACTTATACATAGTGGTAGGCGTAGGGATGAGGTTTTAAGTTTGCTTTGGCAAAATGTAGATTTAGAAAGAAAAACCATATTTTTACCAAAGACAAAAAATGGCGAAGCACAAGAACACGCCTTAGATGATGAATGCTATAATGCACTAAAGGCTTTAAAAGATGAGGTTAAACAAGACAAAGGTTTAGTTTTTGTTTCTAGCATTAGCGGTAAAAAAATATCAAATTTGGCAAGGCAAGAAGCCAAAATAAGAGAACTTAGCGGTGTAAAAGAATGGACGCCCCATTTTTCAAGGCACATAAAGGCTAGTTTTTTAATGCAAAATGGAGTTAATCCCGCAGTTATTAGCGGAGCTTTAGGGCATAGGGATTTAAGCACCATAAATATTTATGCGACTAATGATACACTTAAAGCAAGTCAAAGAGCTAATGAAGCTTTAAAAAAGCTACAAGAAAAAGATTAAAATGTTAGATTTAGAATTTATCTTTTCAAAACAAAGATTAGAGCATTATAAGGAATAGAGCTTGTCATTTTGAAAATCTTTTAAAAATTAGAGAAAATGATAATAAATTATATCCACGCATAAGCACAAAAGAAAAAGGGACTAATATAGGTTTAATGCCTGGTAAGATAGAAAACTTTTTAAATGATTTGATTTGCTTAATAAATGAAGATTTGTTAGATTATCTTAATAGGGGTTGAGCCCCCCTTTGAATGTAAAAGAATTATAAAATACAAATACTTAATAAAATATAAAATACCTTGTAAGACTTTGAATACATTTAAAATATTTTAAGACAATTATATATATAATACATATATGAGTAACAAAGAAAAGTTAATCAAAGAATTAGAAAATAACCCCAAAAATGCAAGTTTTGCTAACATAGAAAAGCTTTTAAGTTGGTATGGTTATAAACTAGTTAGTATTAGAGGAAGTCATCATAAATTTAAAAAAGATAATAAAAGCATTATTGTGCCTTTGCATAAACCTATAAAAGAAGTTTATGTAAAGCAAATATTAAAACTTTTAAAGGGTGAAAAATGAAAAAAGATATAAATTATTATTTGAATTTGCCTTATAAGATTAATTTAGTAAAACTTGATGATGGCGATTATTTCGCACAATTTGATGATAAAGAACTTAATAAACTTGTCTTAATGGCAGGAGATGGTAAAACACCAAACGAAGCAATAGAAGATTTAAAAAATGCCTTTGCTTGTTATTTAGAAGAAGCTTTGGCTAAAAATGAGTTTATCCCAGAACCCATACAAAAAGACAAAAGTAAAAATCTAGCTATTACCTTAAAAAATAGTCTTGTAGATGAAATAGACTTTTATTCTAAAAAAATGGGCTTATCAAGGAGTGCATTTTTAGCGGTATCGGCTAAGGCATATATTAAAACACTTTAAGGGGTTAAAAATGAACTTGATTTTAAAAAATGTAAGCGAGAAACTTATCAAAGCCGTTAAGGTAATGGCAAAAATAGCAAAGAGCAAGGCAAGTGTTTTAAATGATTATGAATTAAAGGCTTATAAAGAATATTTAGAAAGTGGTAAAAAAGCGACTTTAGCAAGTAATTTATATAAAGAATTAGGTTTGTAATGTTTTTTTATTATAGCGATAAGGCATTAAGGCAATTTAGTAAATTAGATAAAGCAATACAAACGGCGTTAAGAATAGGAAAACATAGCGAGTTAGGTTTATCAAATGATAGATAAAAACATTTTACATACTAGAACTATTATGGTTAATATTTCCGATTTTAATCCTACTGCTGAATTTAATGAAGAACTGAAAAAGGCTAAAGACAATAAAGATTATTTAAAGATTTTTATATGTAATGGCTTAAAAAATAGCAAAAGTAATTTTTATTTAGAAAATAAACTTATAATTGATGAATTTACGGAAAAAAATAGCAGATTTTGGAACGATTTAGATATTTTTAATAAATTAAAACCAGAAGTGAAAGTTGAGATAAAAGAAGACTTACTAATAAAAATAAATAGTTTATTATTTTATGCAAGAAATTTAAAAGATATAAATTCACAACATAAAAATAAATTAGAAAAAGATTTATCAATACTAGAAACATTAATTAAAAATTATGAAAAAGAACTAAATATAAAAAAAACCAATATCGAATGTGCTTTTAAAACCCTAGAAAACATTTTTTATTATATAGACAATGATACAAAGGAAAAAATAAGTTTTCAAATAGGACTTAAAGAGTTTTACAAAAAAGCGTATATAGAAATAACAGATATGAGTGTATATCCTATTTTGATTTTAATGTGCGATATAATCTATAATAAAAGCATTCTTTATTGCATAGAAAAAAAATTTAATAAGACAAAAACTTTTAATGATTTTATGCTTGAAATGCAAGAGAAATATAAGCTAAATAGCAAAAAGATTAAAAGAAAAGAATTGTTAAATACAATCATAAAAGCTTTTAAAGACTTCAGCTAAAAAAGGGCAAAAAATTTTTTTTAATTTTGAACTTGCCCTTTTTTTACAAAACTGCTAAAATACTCCATAAATATTTCAAATAATATTTTTTAATCTAATGAAACTTGAAAAGCTTTAAACTTTTTCAGCTAGTGCGTTTTAATTCTTTGTTTGGCGACTTGATTAAAACGCACAATTTCATTATAAGAGCCATAGTTTAAGCCCTTAAAAGAAATTGTAATAAATTTAAACTTACTAATTCCTTTTTAATGGCTTTATTAATTGCATTAATAAAATTTAGAAAGGATACAAAATGCAAGACACAAACAAAGACTTTTTAACTATACAAGAAGTAATTACACTTTACAGCTTAAGCAAAGATACTCAAAATAAATACAGAATGCAAAAGAAAATACCTTATATTAAAATAGGTAAAAAAATCTTTTATGAAAAAGTTAAGCTTGATGAGTGGTTTAAAAACCATACTATCAATTAAAGGGTAAGTTATGAATGATAGACAAGCTTTAGAATACTTAAAAGATGAGTTATTATTTATTTTTAATGTAAGATTTAAATATTTTGATTTTTCAATGTTTAGCCTATTGAAAGATAAACTTAGACCACTGCTAAAAAATACAAGCTTTGAAAAAGAAATTAAAGAGCTTTTATCAGTTTTAGAAGTTCATAAAAAAAGCTTTTTAGAAAATAAGGTTTTTATAAAGAAAGAGCAAAAAAGGATTATTCTTTTAAATGCTTGTAAGGCAACTTATGAAGCTTTAAAACACAAATTAAAGGCTTAAAATGAGTATAAGCCTTTTTAATGATGAAATAAAGGCGTATATAAAAAATTATTATTCTATAGTTGATTTTTTATATTTACGCTATGGTTTAGAGTTTGATAAACAAGGAAATGAAAAGCACAATAAAAGCCTTAAAATAAAAACTAACACTTGCTTGATTACTGATTTTAACGGGAGTTTTAGCGGAGATATAATCGATTTTATAGCCTTTAAAGAAAATGTAGGGTTAAAAGAAGCTTTGATTATATTTAGTGATTTTAACAGGCTAGCCACGCAAAAGGTGGGTAGCTTTAAACCACAAAAAGAGCCTTTAAAAGATAATAGCTATTTAAAAAATATAGCTTATTCTTTACAGGCTAATTTTAATTTAGCTAATAGCGATTTTATAGAATGTAAGGCTTTAGAAAAAGCTTTTTTTAATGATTTTAGACTTTTTATGCACTTATGTAAATTAAATTTTTTAAAAGATGATGAGTTTGAAAGTATTTTAAAAGACTATTTCGCTTTTTCAAAAGATGATAAAAGTTTGACTTTTATCTTGAAAGATAAAAACGAAATTAAAAGCGTAGCTATTAGAGAAAAGATTTTTAAAAATGAATTAGTTAAATGGTTTAAAGTTAAAGGTAGTAGCAATAAATTTATAAAACTTATAAAAGCCAAAGAAAAAGGCTTATTAAAAGATTATTGTTTTATCTTTAGTGGCATAAAAGAAATTATAGTAAGTGAATTGCTAGGATTAAACGCTGTTTGTTTTCAAAGTGATAGCATGATGAAAAATATACACTCACACGAGCAAATAAATGAGCTTTTAAACCTCATCGATAATAAAAGAATAGTTTTTATAGTTGAAAACGATGAGAGCAGTTTTAAAGCTAATTTAGAGCTTTTAAAAGAATTAATACAAATAAATCCTTTAAAAAAAGGTTATTGTGTTTTTAATTATGATGAGGTAAAAAACGCTGATTTTATAGATTTTTTAGCTTATTTAATGAAAGAGTTAAGACAAGACTACCAAAGAGATAAAAAAGGCTTAAATAGTTTTTTTTCTTATGCGGAAAAATACTTTAAGGACTATTTTAATAAAAAAATGAATTTATTTTTAAAGGTAATAAAATGAAAGATTATAGTAAAGAAATTAATGATTTAAAAAAAATAAAAAGTCAAGATATAGATAAACTTGACTTTAAAGAATTTGAAAATATTAAAAGTCAAATAAATGAAACAAATTATAACCCTAGTAAAATTATATCACAAAATGCAAATATAAAAAATAATTCTTTTGTAGATTTAACACAATGGGCTATAAGAAGCGTTGATTTAGAAAAAATAGAATTTACATCTTTAATCGATGATTTTTTGGATAAAGGGAGTATTAGTTTTTTAACAAGTGAAGCTAATAAGGGTAAAACTTTTTTAAGTTTTGCTATTTGCAAGCATTTATTAGAATTTAACAAGATTAGAAAAATTATTTATTTTGATGGTGATAATAGCAAAATAACCATTAAAAGCAGGATTAAAAAAAGTATGCAAATAGGGGGATATTATTTTTTAGATTATCCCGCTTTTAATTATATACAAACAAGCAATGCTTTAGAGTGTGGAACTGATGAGATAGAAGTTGATTTTAACTTTATTGTTGAAAAATATCTAAAACCTTTAATGCAAAGCGGTGGTTTGGTTAATGTTTTTATCGTATTTGATAGCCTTTTTAACTTTTTTAATGGCGATATGAATGATAATAAAAAAGTGGCTGAATTTATGAAAATAATTAAAAAAATAAGCCATAAAGGCGAAGCTACTTTTTTATTTATCCATCACAAGGGAAAGAGTGCTGAAAGTGAGTTTATGGGTGGGGTTAATTTCTTAAATGCTACTGATAACCTTTTTAAAATACAAACAAGCAATAACGATGGAGAAATTTTAAATATAGAATTAAATACAAAAAAGGCAAGAAATTTTTTACCTTATAATTTAAAGGTAGATATAGACTTAAATACGCTTGATTTAAAAATAGAAAGAGCAATAAATGAAAACGATACAAACTTTCTTACAAAAGCTAAAGAAATCATAGAACAAAAAGGCGAGATTTTGCAAGGGGAGTTATTAGAGCTTTTAGGGAAACCCAAAACCAATACTTACGCCATTAAAAAGCTAGAAAGTGGAAAAGGGTTATATTTTAATATAATAGAAAAATCAAGGGCAACGGGTGGAAAAGCTTTAAAATATTATGTGCCTTTAAAAGAGAATAAAACCATCATTAACGGCATGGAAATAAATGCTGAGCAAACTTTATTTAGCGAATAAGTAAAAAGCTATATGATTTAAACTCATATAGCTTAAAACTTAATTATTATCTTATAGCTATAGCTTAACAAAAACACTCCTAAAATCAAAAAAGTATTTTTATCAATAGAAAAACCCTAGATAAAAAATAAAAACGCTTAAAATCGCTTATTTTAATATTGGTTTATTTTTATACTTTTTATTCTTATTATTTTGATAAATAATATCATTTGTTATTTTATCATTTTATATTTTTTACTCTTTTTATATTGCGTGAAACATTTTTTATATAAAAGAAATTATATATCAATTATAAGTAATTGTAAAATAGCCTTTATAATTGAAGCAAATATAGATAAAATAAGGCTTTATAAGCATTTTAGCAAAAATAGCATTTATAATTGATTGAAATAACTATTTTATAGGTATTTGAAGCATTTATAAGCATCAATTATAAATAACTTTGCTTTTTGCCTTATAATCGATGATTTTTTTAGTAAAAATCTTAAAAAACATAGGCATAAAGAGAAAAGATTTATAATTGATAGGATTTAAGGTTTGAAAGTATGGTAAATTAGGTATTTGTATCAATTATAAAGGCTATTTTCCTTAAAAATGGAGCAAATCCCTATTATATAGGCATTTTAATCAATTATAAAGGGTGATTTGTAATTGCTTGTAATTGCTTTATATTAAAAATAAGCCTTTAAAATGTTTCACGCAATAATTTTTATATCATCGTGGTTTAATTATGAAAATATTTATCAATTTATTTTTATATTTTAATTTAATATTTTTTAGAAAAAGTGGTTTAAAAAAAAGGGAGGGGTGTATCCAATTTTGGATAGTGTCTTCAAATTTGAGCATACCCCATCAAAACTTACAAATCATCTTTTATTAAGTCTTTAATCTTATTGTATTTTTGTGCTTTGGTATAGTTTTCAAGCCAAGATTTAACCCAGTTAGGCGTTTTATCGGCTTTAACCCAATTCATCAAAGTAGGATAGGGCAAGTCGCAAAGAGTAGCAAATTCTTTTTTTGATAAGTTGCATTTTTTTAGAATGCTTTCAAAATCGTTATTAGTCATAATTAAGCCTTTATATTAATTTAATAGCTATATTATAGCATATAGCATTAAAATAATACTTTAATACTTGACTTATAGATTAAAACAATATATAATTATGATTTTTAATTATTAAATCAATACAAAAGGAGAAAAAAATGGAAAAGGTAGATTATTGTAGAATGAGTTGCCTAGATGGCAAAATAAACGCTTTTAAATATCTTTTAGATTTATTTTTAAGTGATTTGGAAGACGAAAACAATGTTAAAACCTGCAACATGTTTGACAATGATACAAGTATAGAGTATGTAAAAGATATGCTTATGGTAATGCTTGATAAAATAAAAGAAATTGTTATCGACCAAGATAATTGTCATCACAATATAGATATGTACGCAAGTGTTTATCATGAAATTATAAAAGATGAGTTAGGTAAAGAATTTACCCCTAAAGAGCTTAAAGAACTGCACAAGAAACAAGAAGAGAGATTGTTAAAAGAATTACTTGAAGAGAGTAAAAAGAAATAAAATAAGGTAGTAAGTTAAACTTGCTACCCTACCTTTAAGGGTAAAAATCTATTTTTAATATTCTAAATTCAAATACAAATAAACCACGCAATAAAATCCTTATAAATTATATAAAAAAGATGATGTAGATAATATCTACCTCATATAAAACAAACTTTGAAATATACAAAAATTAATTTAATATTTAAGCTGATATTAAGAAAACCTGAAATGGGAAAGGTAATTATTTTTAGGACTTTTATATAAAATCCCACTTAAAAAGATGAGCTAATTAAAAGTTAGGTCATTAGATTTAATCTACCCACCTAAGTGTTAGGGAACTACTAAACTAAACTTAGGGGTTAATATAGTTTGTCAAAGTATTTTAAATTAAATAGCTTTTCTTTTAAAGGCTTATAAAATAAAATAAGTTATAATAACTAAACTTTGAACCAGTAAAGGAAAAGCTATGCAAACCATAACAATAAAAGCAAAAGAGCAAGAAATAAACAAGCTTTTAGATATTTTAAAAGAGTTAAATATCAGTTATGAGCTAGAAAGTAATAATTATGAAAATACTTTAGTTGAATACGAGAGCGGTAAAAGTTGGCAAGAAACAAAACAAGAACTACATAAAGCTTTAAATGATTATGAAAATGGTAAGGCTAAATTAACACCATTAGGCAGTAAGTGGCTGTAATGCAAATCCTAGAAAGCGATTTATTTACAAATGAATTAAATATTATTTTATCCTTTATTGTGAGAAAGGAAAGTATAAAAGCTAAAAACACTTTTAAAAATGATTTATACAAGGCTTTAAAAAAGCTTGATTTTATGCCTTATAAGTTTAGAAAGTCTTTAGCCTTTGATGATGAGAATGTAAGAGATTTTATATTTAAAGGCTATGTAATACCTTACAAAATAGACAAAGAAAAAGATTTAATTATTATCTTGGGTATTTATAAAGAAAACCTACCAAACTTTTAAAAAATTACTTTTTAAGCTTTTGAAAAAATGTGTTTAAGTTTCAAGCTAAAAAAGTTTAAAAAAATAAGAAAACTTAAACAAAAAAAGCGTGAAACATTCCATTTAAGCTAAATAAACTTAAATGACTTTAAAAATACCTTAATATAATTTTTAATAACTCCATAAAATAGGGTTTTAATGATGATATAAATAAATAAAGTTTGAAAAGTGTAGTTTTCAAATTTGATTTAAGTTTTCAAAGGATATTTTTTAAATTTCTATACAAATAAAAAGGTAACTTAATAAAGGTAACTATTATAAAAATACTATAAAATAGGTATTTATTTTTAGTTATATATTTCAAGTCCTTTCATCCGCACCACTTACTTTTATCATTTTCAAACAAGAGTTGATCTCTCATAAATTTTTTACTTCATTTTAAAATTTCTTATGATTGTTAGATAAAATGCAAATTTAATTTAGATAAATTTAAAAATTATCTTGCAAAAGATTTGAAAAATAATTAAAATATACAAAATTCAATTCAAGGAGATAAAATGAAAAAATTAGGTTTAGCGTTAGCAGCTTTAGTTGCTTTAAATGTGTCAGCATTTGCAGGGGTTATCACTATACATGATTCTAATTTAGTTAAAGTATCAGGAGAAGATGATGCCTATGCAAAAATAGCTTTAGAAGATATTAAAAGACAAATGAGAACTGATTTTAACACTGATAAATTAGAGATTTACGATATCGAGAGTATCAAAAAAGATGATCCACATAAATATGAAGGTATTCAAAGGGCTTTAAAAGTAATGAAACAAGAAATAGCAAAAGGAAAGACTGTTTATTATAATAGATTCTTAGCTGTAGATAGAAAAACAAATTGGGCTGCTGAATGGAGTGTTGAATGTGACAGTAGCGATCTTAATCCTGTAAAATTGAATAATGGCATTAGTTGCGATGTTGGTTTTGACAAAGGATATAATTTCAAATAATACTTGAAAGCTCTATTATTTTAGAGCTTTCACACCATAAAGGTTTTGACTATAAACAACATAGTATAAAATATATCTAAATTTTAAGCTTTTTAAGTTAAAAATTTCTAGTTTTTTAAAATCGTTTTATCTTTTATATCTTTGCTGTAAAGACAAAATCAGCACTCATTAAAAATCTTTTTTTGATTAAATTTTTGTAAATTCATTTTTAGTGTTAAAAATGTGATGGTATTAACTTTATAAAAGTATTATTATATATTTTTTATTTAGGATAGCGATTATGAAAAAAACAATTTTAACCATTCTTTTTTTACTCACTCTTACGCAGGCTAAGGAAATACAAGTTTATGAAAGTCCTACTTGTGGCTGTTGTGATCTTTGGGCTGATTATATGAAAGCTAAGGGTTATGAGGTTAGTATTCATAAAACCAATGATTTTCTTAAAATCAAAGAAAAAATGGGTATAAAAGATGAGTATCAAAGTTGCCATACAGGTGTGATCGAAGGCTATGCTATTGAAGGGCATGTTCCTGAAAGTGCTATAGCATGGTTGCTTGAAAACAAACCTAAAGATGTTATAGGAATTTCAGCTCCTGGCATGCCGCAAGGAAGCCCAGGAATGGAACAAGGTTATAGTGAAAAATATCCTGTAATTTTGATGAAAAAAGATGGAAGCTATGAGCTTTATGGATATTTTATAGGGGATAAAAAGCTTTAAAGTAAATTTTTAGCTTTTTACTTTTTTGATTTCTTTTTCAAGTATGCTATAAGGAGTTAAGCCTATGAATTTTTCATCCATTTTTCCTTCTTTGAAAAAACTAAGCACAGGCACTCCATATATTTCCCCAATGGCACTTGAAAGGTATTTAGCTGCTCTTTTTTCATAAAACATTGCTAAATTAGATAAACCTTTTTCATCAGCCCAAGCTTTTGCATCGTTTGCATCGTTTGCATCGCCTAAAACCACAAAGATATTAAAATCATAATTTTTAGCCAAATTCTGTAAAATAGGAATTTGTTCTTTACAAACTCCACAATCTTTTGTGAAAAATATTAAGGCAAAATTTTGTGCTTTATCATTTATTTTTAGGCTTTTTTCAAAACCATTGTAGGCAAAATTATAGGTTTTATCACTATTTAAAGCTTTAAAATTTTCTCCACTATCACAAGCTACAAAAAATAAAGCTATGATTAAAGCAAAGAAATAAGCTTGGATTCGAAAAATTCCCATGGTTTTTCTCCTAAAATTCTATCTTTTATCATCCCATCTTTAATGATGATGGTAGTAGGGGTTGCAAACACAGCATAACGATCATTGGTGATTTTAAGATCGTCTTTTAAAACTTTTACATTTTTAAAGTCAAACTGTTCGGCTAAAACTTTAACCACATTAGCATTATCGATGGAATTTATAGCATAAACACTGATTTTATTGGGATGATTTTGTATGAATTCATCTAAAGAAGGGAGTTCTTTTAAGCAAGAAGGGCAACCATTTTGAAAAAAGACTAAGACTTTTAAACTTGTATTATCATCAGCAAGTTTTACAGCTTTTCCTAAAGTATCTTTAGCTGAAATTTCAGCGCTTTTTTCTCCAACTTTTCCAGTATCTTTTGAATTTTCAAAAGAACAAGCATTGAGCAAAAACAAAATGCTTAAGATTAAAAGGCTTTTTTTCATTTTAACACCCCATGTTGTAAGATAAGGGTTCGATCTGCGAATTTAGCCAAATCAGGATTGTGTGTGATTAAAACTATGGTTTTGCCTTCATTTTTTAATTTTTGCAAGGTTTGAAGAACGATTTTTTCATTGGCTTCATCTAAATTTCCTGTGGGTTCATCTGCGAGTAAAAGCTCTGGGTTGTTGATCAAAGCTCTTGCTATGCAAACTCTTTGTTGCTCCCCGCCACTTAATTGGCTAGGTAAATGAGTGAGTCTATGCGAAAGTCCTACTTTTTCAAGAACCATTTTAGCGTCTTCTTCATCTACACTTGAGTGATAATACTGAGAAAGCATAACATTTTCTAAGGCGTTAAGATAGGGGATAAGATGAAATTGTTGAAAGACAAGTCCTATTTTTTCACGACGCAAGGTGATTTTTTGCTCTTCATCCATTTGCTCTAGGTTGTCATTGTCTAAGATATACTCTCCAGAACTTGGAGTATCCATGAGTGATAGTATGTTTAAAAGCGTTGATTTTCCACTTCCTGATGGACCCATGATGGCAAGCCATTCTCCTTCATAGACTCTTAAGTTGATATTGTTTAAGGCTTTAACTTTGCCAAATTCTTTATTTAAGTTGTTTATTTTAATAAGTTCTTTTTTCATCATTCACCTTTCAAATTTTCACACACATTGATTTTTAATGCTCTTTTTATAGGAAAAAATGCAGCCAAAAAGGCAAAAATCAAAGAAATGATTAAGGCTATAAAAACAGCTATAAATCTAAAATCAATACTAGAATTAAAAATCAAATAACCAAAGACATTAGCTAAAAATATCCCAAAAAAAGCTCCGATTAAACTAGCAAAAAAACTTACTATAAAGCATTCACTAGCGAAAAGTTTAAAAATTTCACTTTTTTTCGCACCCAAGGCTAAACGCAGTGCGATTTCTTTTTTGCGAGAAAATATAATAGAACTTAAGGTCGTATTAACGCTAGTAGTGACTATGATCAATACTACAAGTATGATTAAAAACATTAAAGCTTTGATTTTTCCAAGCACTAAACCTTCGCTTAAGGATACTGAAGATATAGGTTTTGAATCGATGAATTCATTGCTGATTGCTTGTGTTTTGGCTTTAACTTCATCAAAATTTCCATAAACTACAGCATTAGCATAGTTAATACCGGCTCTATCGCTTAAATTTTGCACCACGCTTAAAGGAGCTAAAACAATGCTATCAAATTCATCATTGCTTGAAAGTATGCCTTTTATGGTAAGTTTTATGCTTTTTCCGTTGTTTGGATTGTAAATTTGAAGTTCATTACCTATTTTTAGACCTAGTTGCTTGGCTAAATTAACCCCTAAAAAGGCTGAATTTTCATCAAAATCATTTAGAGAAAAGCTTCCTTCTTTAACTTCTAAAAAAGGTTTAGTGATTTTTAAAGCTCTAAAATCAGTTCCTAAAACCACTCCGCTTGTACTACCTAAATTTAAAAAATCATACAAAAAAGGAGTTAAAGCTCTAGCCTTTAAATTTTCTTTTATTTTTTCATACTCAGCATTGGAGATAAAATTTTCATCGTGCTTAGGGCTTATCATTACATTTGCTCCATAAGCTTTTAATTCTTTAGAAAGTTTGGTGTCAATATCAAAATAAATATTTAAAAAAGCTGAGCAAGTAAGTGCTCCTATAAAAACACTTAAAACTATAATAAAAAGTCTTTGATAAGAAAAGCTAATACTTTTAAAAAGCTCATTAAGGAAAAACTTATCTACCATAAAGCACTCCTGCAGCTGAAAGTTGTGTGATATTTTTTATAGGAAGCAAGCAACCTAGTAAGGCAATAAGTCCTGCAAAAATAAAGCTTAAAGGTAAAGCTATAAAGGCTATATCAATAAAATATCCAAAAATGCTAAGGCTGATGATTTGAGAAAGTGCTGTGCCAAAAATAAAGCCAAATAAAGCAGCAAATAAAGCTACGATTAAATTTTCACTAGCAAAGATGAGATAAATTTGAAAAGTATTAGCACCAAGTACTTTTAAAAGTCCTATTTCTTTTTTTCTACGATGAATTTCAGAACTCATTAGACTTGAAATCGCAATACTTGCAACAATAAGACAAATAATGCAAGTAATGCCCATTAAGGATTGGATCTTTTTAACCACCAAGCTTTGAGCATCGCTTATAGCATTTAGAGCTTTTGCATCAGCACCTGGTAAGCCATCGCTAATTTGACTAGCGATTGAGCCTACATAGGCTGAGCAATACCATTTGTCATATTCCAACTGATCTAATTTTTCTTCGCCCATGCGACGCACTTTTTCAGAAAGGGCTGATTCAGGTATGGTAAAAGCTCTTACTTCTGCACTTGAGTAAAGCCCTTGTTTGTTGAGTAAATCTTGAGCTAAATTTAAAGGAACGATGATTTTATTTGACATTTTAGGATTGGCATGAAGTAAAATGCCTACGATTTTTGCTTCTTTGCTTTGATTGTTTTCTCCTATGAGTTTGATAGTATCTCCTAATTTTAATTTATTGTTTTTAGCAAAGTCTTCACCTAGCATGATTTCATTGCTATCATCTTTTGCCCATTCTCCTTGCACTGCTAAATAAGGATAAAGACTTTTTATACCTGTGATAAAATCATCATCATCTTTAATTTTTATGGCTTTTTGAAAATAAGTACCATAAATAAGTGCTTTTTGCTGGGAGTTTTCAATTGCGATTTTACCTTCTAAAAAAGGAGCAAGTGCGGTGATGTTGTTACACCAATAAATGTCTTTAATCATGTATAAATTTTTTTCTTCTAGGTAGTTTTTGTTTTTTAAGGGTTCATAAAGTTCATTACCTATTTCTATACTAAGACTTGAGCCTTTGGGTAAAACAAGGATATTAGAGCCATAACTTTTAAGTTGTTTAGTCACTTCATCTCCTATACTTAGGGTAATATTTAGCATAGTAGAGAGTAAAAGTGTGGCTAAAAAACAAGTAAGAAAGGCTAAAAATTTTTGAATTTTGTTTTTAAATATAGAGTTAAAAATCATTTTAGCCAACATCATTTCTCCTTTGGATTAAAAATTGGGCTTCGTTTTCTTCTACATATTTTGTAGGATCTTTTTTAAATTCTTCATAGTTGTTTTGATTTGAAAAATAATAAGTAATCCCTTTATAGCTATAAGAAAAAGGAGCTTGGGTATTTATAACCTTTGTTTTTGATACAGGATCTTGCACTTCAATTTCTTTGATTTGACTAAAATAATTAGATCCTGCTATTACATCTTTAACATCTATGGTGATTTTTTTACCATTGTATTCGTATTTGAGTGGGATAGGATTGCAACCCCCGCTTTTGCCTACACTTGGCAAGAAAATACGCACATTGCAAGAAATACAAATGAGCTGCCCATCTTTTTTGATATAGCCCATATCTCCACAAATCATACAAGCATCAAAAACAGCTACAGGAGAATCCCTATCTTCTCTTTTGTTGATAAGAAAAAACCTTATCACCTTGCCTTCAGCACTGATATAAGCAAAGCGGTGGAGTTTGTTGTCCCTTAAAAGAGCTATATCAAAGATAAATTTGCCATTCTTATCGGGTAAAATTTCTTTAGGCTCATCTATGGTTAAAGGCTTAGAGCTTACCATAAAAAAGTATAAAATAATGCAAAAACTTATAACACAGGAGATAAAAATACTGGAAAAATAACGATTAATAAGACTTGTTTTAGCTTCGTTTTTGCGATAATTTATATCTAAAATTTGTTTTTTGCTTATATTTTTTTTACGAATTTTTAAGCTTAAGAATGCTAAAAAAGCGATGAAAATTAAATAAACATAAATTCCAAAAACACCAAAATAATTACTTTTTCCTACAAAACTCACCAAAAAAGTATGAGTTTCTATGATGGAATTTCGCATTAAAGTAAGCAAGATATTGGCTAGAGCTTTATCGCTTTCTATAAGGATAAGCAGTAAAAACAGCATAAAGCTTGTTTTTTGATTAAAATTTTTTTGCCATTTTAAAAAGAAGAAAATCAAAATACAAACAAGCAAGGCTAAAGCAATAAAACCTAAAGAACTTATACCTTCGCTATCGATTAAAGAGCTAGTAAAAATAGGGAAATCTTGACTTAAAAAATAATAATGCAAAGCGGTGCAAAAACTTAAAATTCCCAATAAAATAAAATTTAAAATTTCAATTTTTTTCCAAAAATAAAATATAAAGCTTACTAGCAATAAACCTATAAAAACAAAATCAAAATTAAAGATTAAATTTTCAGTTTTTAAAAATTGTGCTGCGATAAAAAAAGCAAAATATCCAAATAAAAAGCCCAAAAAGACTACTAAAAAACTTTTAAAAATATATTTTTTATCAGGAGTGATAAAGGCCATTAAAATACTTAGCGGTAAAACACTGATAAGAAAATGCACAAAATATATACTCATAATTTACTCTTTAAACATTGTTATTTTAATTTTTCAAATAAAAATAAAAATAAAAATATTTAAACACTCGGAAAATCCGAGCGTAAAATCATTTTGGCGTGCCTGTGTATTTGAATTTATAATCTACTTTAAAGGGTTCAAACCACTTACCCACGCCTGTTTCTTCATCAACATGGCGTCCAAAACCTTGTTTTTCTGGATTTGAGATATAAAAAGTAAGTTCATAATTTCCTACGCCAAAGCCACCTTTTTTATCTTTTTCCATAGCGATATTTGCACCATAGTGAGGACCATCATCAGCCACCATAGGCATCAAAGTTCCACGTTTAATCGCACCTGTGTCGGTATTTTTAAGTTCATAGGCTATGGTTAAATAAGGCATCCAAAAACCTTCTGGAAAACCATTTGGATTGTTTTTAAGTGCGTGAATGTCAGCTTCTAGGTGAATATCTGCTAAAGATGCAGCTAAATCAATACCTCTTGGCTCCATTTCAATGGGTTGTAAATAAACAGCGGCTATTTCCATACCATTAAGTTCTTTTGGATCACCGATTGGCACTTCGCCTGCAAATAAATTTGTGCTAATAACCGCAGCTGTAGCAACTACTGATAAAACTTTTTTTATCATGATTTTACTCCTTTTTTTGAAATTTGTTTTGTTATTAAAATGCCAATAATTAGCATGATCAAAACTATAAATTGAGGGATTAAGGTTTCATAGTAAGGATAAACTCCAAGCCATAAAATCGGTTCAAAATTCATAGGTATAAGACTAGGAATAATGACTTTTCCTTCTATGAGTTCAGCTATGCCTTTGCCTGTAAAAACAAAAACCATGTAAAAAATAATGTAAGAAGTGATATAGAAAAATTGTTTTACAGGTATGCGAATGGCTCCTGCTTTTAAAAGAAAATATAAAACAATAAGTATTAAAATTCCAAGTCCAAGCCCACCAAAAACAGCACTAAAATCAGTGCTTGTTTTAGCATCAAAAAGCAAGGCTTGATAAAAAAGCACGGTTTCTGCACCTTCTCTATAAACAGCTAAAAATACGGTGATCCAAAGGGTTTTTGCGCTATTATTTGATATAGCATCTATAGCACCTTGTTTGATAAAGCTTGTCCATTTTTTATTTTGTGCGTTTGAAAGTAGCCAAAAGCCCACATAAAAGAGTAACAATACGGCTATAAGCATGGTAATGCCCTCTATAAGCTCTCTACTTTGTCCTGCATTTTCTTTGAATAGCCAAGAAACTCCAAAAGCGGTAACAAAACTTAAAATCACTCCTGTAAAAAGAGCACTATAGGCGATATTTAAACGATTTTTGTTGCCACTTTGCACAAGATAAGAAACAATGGCTACAACGATAATCAAAGCTTCCAAGCCTTCACGCAAAATAATGCCTAAAGCCCATATAAACAGCGAATAAGGAGTAGAATCTTGAATTTTATCCACGCTGCTTGCTATGAGTTGTTCTAAGTTATTAAAAGTAGCTTCAAGCTCTTTTTTATCTGCACTTGCTTTAATCAGTGCCACACCTTTGGAAAATAAACTTTCTATTTTAAGTTTTAAGCCGCTATCTACAGCACCGATTTTATTTTCCATACCGCTTGCTTCAAAAATATCTAGATAAATTCCTTGTAAATCATCTACTATAGAAGCGCTAAAGCCATCATAATTTTTTAAAATTCCATCTAAAGCAAGTTTGATATCATTAGAAACTTTGGCATAATCTTTGCCTTTTGTTTCATCATTAAAGCCTGAAATTTGCAAACTTGAAAGTTCTGAATTTGGAATTTGTAAGAAAACATCAAAAATTTGTTCTTCTATGTTATCTAAGCCATCTCTTAAGCCTTTTTCATCTATTTTTGTATCGTTGATTTGGCGTATAAGGGTGCGTATGGCTTGTTGAATTTTTTGATCGTTTCCTGCTTTGGTAAATTTATTTACTAAAATTTCTACTTTGGTATTGCGATAATCGCTAAATAAGGCATCATTTAAAAAATCTTTACTAGCTTGGTAGTTTTTTTCTTTAAAAGCATTAGCAGCCTGTGAAAATTTGGTAGAGATATTATCTAGTATAAATTGCAATCTTGCGTCCATTGCAGCAGCAGCTTGTAAATCAGCGCTTGCATTATCATCTGTAAGTTTGCTCGTGTCGTTGTTTGTAGGTGTATTAGGAGTTTGAGCGCCTAAAGAACTTTGTGCTAAATCTTTTTTGTCCACGCCCATCATTTGTGCGATTAAAGCTTCTGCATCAGCTTCGCGTTTGGCATTGGCTTCTAAGCTTGATTTTTCAGCTTTAGCCTTATCATAGTTTGTATCGCTTGCTTCTGCTTTTAAACGATATCCATTTTGTAAGATTGGGGCTACTTCATCAAGATCATAATAAAGACTATCAATTAAAGCATTAATTTGTGTCAAAGGAGCTTCATCTTTATACATGCGACGCAAATTTACAAATTTACGCTCCATGGTGATGGCTTTTCTTCCTATGTTTCTTCCTATAGGGCCTTCCATATTTTCAAAATGTTGAAAATACGCATCTTCGCTAAGCTTTTTAGCACCTAGATTATCACCCTTTTTGTAAGTTTCTATGCTTTGTTTTAGCATATCTTTGATAAGATTTGCTTCATTAATATAATCATCTACTCTAGCAAAAGCTGAGCTTGATAAAAAAATACTTATAATTAAAAATATAATTTTAAAAATTTTCATTATCATTACCCTTGGTTTTTGATAAAAATAATATTTATTATCAAAATAAATAATGGCTAGTATAATATTAAAAATCTTAAATAGAACTAAAAAATAAGCTTTTGTATCGATAATATTTTTTATTAATTATATTTAAGATATATTTTAATAAATTTTTAAATATATCTTATTTTTGTGATTTAATATGGGTTGTTTTTAAGTATCGCAAGGCTTTCTTCTAAGCTATGCACTTTGGGATATTGTTTTTGTATTTTTAATTTTTCATTTTTCATTTTTTAGTGTTTTAAAAGCTTAATAAAAATCAAAAAATCATTTATTGTATTCTTCAAGGAGATGGTTATAGCATATTTTAGATTAAGCAGATATATCCAAAAGTTTATCTTTTTTGTTGGTATCTGTGTCTGTAGAATTGCTATTGTCTTTATTTGCTTCTTCTTTCTCAGCTTTAGCTTCTACTTTTTCTTTTTTTTCTTGAAATTTTAAAGTTGAAGTTATATTAATTCTTTTACTTTCAAAATTTGTATCTACTATTCCCCTACAAGGTGTATTAAGTAACATTAGCAAACTCCTATATAATTACAATAGCTTTTTAAGTTGTAATTTTTGATTATATTATAAATCGTATAAATAAGATAAAACTTAAATTTATTGAAGTAAAATTTTTATCTATTTCATTTGCTTCTAAAAGTATCAACCATTTATATTTTGCTTATTGTTTCATAGTGTAAAAATTTTTAAAATAGGATTTTATCTTAAAAAATTTATGATTTTTAATTTCAGATATTGGTTTCCTTGAAAAATTTTAAAAAGTTTAGTAAAAAATATTAAGTTTTAAAAATATCATCCGATTTAAATAAAGTCTTAAGACTCAATCTAAAAGGAGGATGATATGGTTTCAGATGTTTCTATGGGTAATGCTAATTTAATGACTGCTGTTAATACTTCAGTTTTGAAAAAATCTATGGACACAAACGAGGCATTGATGAATGAACTCATCGAAGGTATGGAAGGTGTCTCTCAAGCCTCCGCTCCACAAGTTTCTAGCTCTAGTGGTTTGGATATTTACGCTTAAATATCTTAAGAACAAGCTTAAGAACTTGTTGGTATCTTGAGCTTGTTTTTTTAAATAATTATTTTTTTAGTATTTTTTCGTTATAATTTTGCCATTTTATTTATCGTATTAAATTTTTATAATATTTATTTAGGAGCAAGGATGCAAATGATAAAGAAGATGGTTTTAAGTGAAACTTTCCCTGGTATTTTGCTTATATTTTTTACATTTTTAGCCTTATTATGTAAAAATTCTTCTTTAAGTGTTATTTATACAGATTTTTTTCATGCTAATTTTACAGTAGGATTTGATCATTTTCAAATTTCAAAGTCGTTGGATTTATGGATAAATGATGGTTTGATAGCTATATTTTTTCTATGTATAGGGCTTGAGTTAAAATATGAAATTTTACGCGGACAGCTTAAAAATATAAGAGCTGTGTCTTTACCTATATTTGGAGCTTTGGGGGGTATGATTACTCCTGCTTTAATTTTTGCTGCTATTAATTATTCTCATGATTTTGCTATGAAAGGTTGGGCAATACCTACAGCAACCGATATAGCTTTTGCAGTGGGTATTTTGATGCTTTTAGGAAATAAAATTCCTACAAGTTTAAAGCTTTTTTTACTTTCTTTAGCTATTTTTGATGATTTGGGCGCTATTGTTATTATTGCTTTATTTTATACAGATCAGCTTTCAGCTTTGGCGATTATTATTTGTTTGTTTTGTATATTTGCTCTGCTTTTGTTAAATTATTATCACATCACCCATCTTTCTTTGTACGTGTTGGTAGGTGTTGTGTTGTGGATAGCTATGCTTAAAAGTGGAGTGCATGCAACTTTGGCTGGTGTGATCATTTCTTTGTTTATACCTCTTGATACAAAAAATAAAAAACCTTATTTACATGAAGTTCTTAAGGATTTAAATCCTTGGGTAGTTTATTTTATTTTACCTTTATTTGCTTTTGCCAATGCTGGAATTGATATTAGAGATATGCATCTTGGTTCAGTATTTTCGCCTGTAAGCCTTGGAATTATTCTAGGATTATTTTTAGGAAAGCAACTAGGTGTTTTTACTTTTTGTTTTATTGCTATCAAACTTAAACTTGCAAAATTACCTGAAAATATTAAATATGGAAAATTTTATGGTATATGTATTTTAACAGGCATCGGTTTTACGATGAGCTTGTTTATTGATGGTTTGGCTTATAAAAATAGTGATATTTTTGAATATGCGGATAAACTTGCTATTTTAATAGCTAGTTTTTTAAGTGCCATTGTTGGTTTTATTTATCTTAAGATTGTTAAATGAATAATATAGTACATAAATTAAAAACTTTAGTTTTAAACGAGGCTTTTGGTGGTGTTTTACTTATAGTTTGTACTTTGTTTGCTTTGCTTGTGCAAAATGGATCTTTTAGCGAACATTATCGAGAATTTCTAAATTTAAAAGTCGGATTTAGTGTAGGTGAATTTGAGCTTAACAAGCCTTTTTTACTTTGGATAAATGATGGGCTTATATCTATATTTTTCTTTGCTATAGGGCTTGAGCTTAAGAAGGAATTTTTGCATGGGGATTTTAAAAATCCTAAAAATATTGTTTTACCTTTTATGGCTGCTTTAGGAGGTATACTTATACCTGCGATGTTGTTTGCTTTGGTAAATATAGGAGATGCTTATACTTTAAAAGGTTGGGCTATACCTACAGCCACAGATACAGCGTTTGCCTTAGCGATTTTAATGATGTGTGGCAAGCACATTCCATCAAGTTTAAAAATTTTCTTACTTTCTTTGGCTATTTTTGATGATGTGGGTGCTATTTTAATTATAGCTATTTTTTATACGACAAAATTATCAATAGTTGCTTTTGTCGTTGCAGGACTTGCTATTTTGGTAATGCTTATTTTAAATCTTTTAGGGATAACAAGAAAGTCTTTTTATTTTATTTGCTCAGTTATTCTTTGGATTAGTGTTTTAAAAAGTGGTGTGCATGCAACTTTGGCTGGAATCATAACAGCATTTTTTATACCGATGCAAACTAAAAATGGAGAAGCATTTTTAGAAGAAATCTATGAAAGTCTAAAATTTTGGCTCGCTTTTGTTATCTTGCCTTTATTTGCTTTTGCCAACGCTGGGGTAAATTTATCCAATATCGATATAGGAGCAATTTTTTCAGGTGTAAGTATAGGTATTTTCTTGGGGCTTTTTGTGGGTAAACAAGTGGGTGTATTTTTGTTTTCTTATTTGGCAATCCGCTTTAAATTTGCAGCCTTGCCCCAAGGTTCAAATTTGAAACAACTTTATGGGGTTTGTATACTTACAGGTATCGGTTTTACAATGAGTTTGTTTATCGATGGCTTGGCGTATGAAGTCAGTGATATTTTTAATTATGCAGATAATTTAGCTATTCTCATAGCTTCATTTTGTTCTGGGATTTGGGGTTTTATTTATCTTAAATTCTTTGCTGCTCGATCTTAAGGGGACTGATGAGGCATATTTTTTTTATTATTACGATTATATTTTTTATAAGTGGATGTAGTTTTTATCAGAATTTAAACCATACTCGTCCAATTTATAATACAAATAAAGAAACAAAACTTAAGACTATAGCAAATGAATGGAAAAAAACTCCTTATGTTTTAGGTGGAACTACTAAAAAAGGTGCTGATTGTTCAGGATTTACACAGAGTGTATTAGCTCAGCTTAATATACGCATACCTCGCACTACAAAAACTCAATTAGGTTCTGGGAGAAAAGTTTCTAAATCAAAATTGCAAACAGGAGATTTGGTATTTTTTAAGACAGGTAGAGGGCCAAATGGTATGCATGTTGGTATTTATACGAGCAAGGGAAAATTTATACATTTATCTACTAAAGGTGGAGTAAAAGAAGCCGAGCTAAATAGTTCTTATTGGAAGGCTCGTTATATAGGAGCAAGAAGGTATTAAAGTGAAAATAGGTGTATTTGATAGCGGAGTAGGGGGGCTTAGTGTTTTAAAATCTCTTTATGAAGCTAGACTGTTTGATGAAATTATCTATTATGGAGATACCGCAAGAGTTCCTTATGGGGTGAAAGATAAAGATACTATTATCAAGTTCTGTCTTGAAGCATTGGAATTTTTTGAACAATTTCAAATTGATATGCTTATCATTGCATGCAATACTGCTAGTGCTTATGCTTTAGATGCTTTAAAAGCAAAAGCACATTTTCCAGTATATGGCGTAATTGATGCAGGGGTTGAAGCAACGATAAAAGCTTTACATGATAAAAATAAAGAAATTTTAGTCATTGCAACAAAAGCAACCATTAAATCAGAAGAATACCAAAAGCGTTTATTATCTCAAGGATATACAAATATAAATGCTTTAGCTACAGGGCTTTTTGTGCCTATGGTTGAAGAAGGTATTTTTGAAGGAGATTTTTTGCAAAGTGCTATGGAGTATTATTTTAAAAATATCACAACTCCAGATGCTTTGATACTCGCTTGTACTCATTTCCCTTTACTAGGTCGTTCTTTAAGTAAGTATTTTGGCGATAAAACAAAATTAATTCATTCAGGAGATGCTATAGTTGAATTTCTTAAAGAAAGAGAAAATATAGATTTGAAAAATCATAAAGCAAGATTGCATTTTTATGCTTCAAGCGATGTTGAATCTTTAAAAAATACTGCTAAAATTTGGCTAAATTTATAAGGAAATAAAATGATAGAATTGAAAAAACCAGATGAAATAGAAAAATTAAGAATAGCAAATCAAATTGTAGCAAAAACTTTAAATTTTTTAGAGAATGAAATTAAAATAGGAATGAGTTTAAAACAAATTGATAAAATGGCAGAAGATTATATTTTAAGCCTTGGTGCCAAGCCATCATTTAAGGGGCTTTATGGTTTTCCAGGTGCCATTTGTACATCTTTAAATCAAGTTTGTATCCATGGAATTCCAGATGATAAAATTATCAAAGAGGGTGATATTTTAGGTCTTGATGTGGGAAGTTTGATTGATGGGTATTATGGGGATGCAGCAAGAACTATTGCTATAGGAGAAGTTTCACCCACTGATAAAGCTTTAATCTCTTGCGCTAAAGACGCGTTATATCATGCTATAGATATTATTCATGATGGAATGCGTTTTAAGGAACTTTCAGCTGCTTTAGGCGAATTTATCCATGTAAGAGGTTTTGTCCCGCTTCGTGGATATTGTGGACATGGTATAGGACGAAAGCCCCATGGAGAGCCTGAAATTTTAAACTATTTAGAAAAAGGTGCGAGTGCAAAAAGTGGCCCTAAAATTAAAAATGGAATGGTGTTTTGCATAGAGCCTATGATATGCCAAAAAGATGGAACACCAAAACATTATAATGGAAAATGGGATGCTGGAAGTATTGATGGGCTTAATGCGGCTCATTATGAACATTGTGTTGCTGTGATTAATGGGCGTGCTGAAATTCTTTCTATGATATGATATTAAATTATAAAAATAATATTTTTTTCTTAAAATCCTAAAAATTTAAAATTTTTTAAATAATATTGTAGTAATATTCTTTAATAATTTAAGTTACTAAATAATATTTTTATCATATATTAAGTGTTATTAGAATAAAGTGTCACATCGTATTAAACTAAAACATAAATATGGTTTAGATAATTTAATAATTTTTATTAAATTATCTAAATATTTATTTTAGTTTAAAGAGATCTTTTAAGATCTCGTTTGGGTTAGGCTATTTCCCTCCCCCTTTTTATTCGTAGCCTAACTCTCTTTTAGAGTTTGGAAAATCTCTTTAAGCTAAAATATATTATATTTGCTTAAAGAGAACAAATGATTACTATTCTTATTTAAATAAATTTTTAAAATCCATTGTAGAGTTATAAATTCCAGCATTATCCACAGTTTCGCCCATGGTGATTGCGGTTGCTAACTCTGATAGAATGATTTTTATTTCATCTCTTTTATCTTGTATATAGGCCAATACACCTTCGTAATTACTTGTTTGAAGAATTAAAAGTGGATTAGCAATTTCAAATTCAAAAAGTTTTTTACCAACATAAACATTGAAAATATTTCCAAAAAGGGCTGTTCCCATGAAAGAGCAGTTTTGTATAAGTTGTGATGCTGTGGCATCAAGAGTTCTTTTTTGCATATCATCTGAATTTTCATCTATTCTTTCTAGAATGCTTTTTTCTATTTTTTTTAAAGACATATCAAGTACTTGAAGTGCTCCTATAAAATCATTTGCATCATTGATTTGAGAGCAAATTTGATTTGCTTTAAATTCATTCACGCTTTGAATTTCGCCTAAGTGTTTTTTAAATATATCTAAATCACTTTTCATTGTTTACCTTTCAAAAATATTGCTAAATATTTAAAAAGCAAAAAGTGTTCCTAAATTAGGATAAATTAGAATTTACCCAAAAAATAATCTCATTGCCAATTTTATTCAAGGCTTTTTGAAAAGCATTATAGGTAGAGCGGATATCTTTTTTTTCTATTTTTTCTTTAGTATTGAAAATTTTATGAGCTATTATTTGATTGTTTTCAAGATTTATGAAATTTACACTTACAGAAATTTGAGCGTAGTTTTCATTGTTATTAAGAATTTGCTCAAAAGAGTTAATCCTGCTTTCAAGAGCATAATCCGCACTTAAAGAGCTTGTTGAAGAAAGCAAGGTTGTAAAAATATTGCTTTGTTCAAATTTTGACAAAATTAAAAAAGAATAAAGATTGCTTGGTAAATCTCCCCAGAAATAATGTGCGTATTTGTTGCTAAAACCATTATCTATATAAACAATAGCTCTTGAGTTTAAATATAAAGGTGCATTTGCATTGCGAATTTTAAGAATTTTACCAGTTTTTTTAAAAAAAATATTTGAGTCTATTCCTTCGTCTTTTAATATGATATTTTCATTTTTATTGATGGTTTCGTGTCTTAAAGAGCATCCACATAACATAAAAATAAAAGTCAAAATACAGAATAATTGCTTTAGCATTATTTTTCTCCTGGTCCAAGTTTAGGTTTAGTTTCTTTAAAAATCAAATCAGCAGGGCTGTTTTGTAAATTTTCTATTAGAATATTGCTTTCAATTAAAATTCGTTTAAAAAGCTCTAAATTTTGCATCAAAGATGCTTTAATATCATCATAAGTGTTTAATTTTTCATCAGCTTTTTTTATGAAATTTTTTAAAATCATCGTGCTTTCTTTTATGTCTTTAAGACTGGAGTTGAAATTTTGCGCACTAAGGCTTATATTATCAGCCATTTTTCCTATTTTTAAACTTGTGTTTGAAAGATTAAGGCTTAAATTTTTAGAATTAGCATTTAAATTTGCACTTAATTCTGCTAGATTTTGCAAAAAGATTTCTAGATTTTTAAGATTTTTTTCGCTTAAAAGTTCTTTTGATTTATCATCGGCCGTTTTAACCAAAGAAAAAATATGTTCACTTTGTCTGTCTATGGTTGCTAAAAAACTTTCTTTAAAAGGAATGACTGGAAGTTTTCCCTGTATAGATACTAAATCTTTGCTATTTTTACTTCCGCCTTGAAGTTGGACAAATTTAAGTCCTGTGATACCTTGAAGTTGCAAAGTAGCAAAGGTGTCTTCTTTTATAGGGGTATTGTTTTTGACCTTAATGCGTATGTTAACGCCGAGTTCATCTTGATTGTAAATGCTGATTTCTTCTACGCTACCTACTTCCACGCCCAAAAGCCTTACGGGTGCTTTTATGCCAAGTCCTGCAACGGATTCTTGTGTGTGAATTTCATAATACTTAAAACTTTCTTCTTTAGAGTATCCACCAAGCCAAAGTATGAAACCAAGGCTTGCAAAAAATACTCCAAAAACAAAAAGTCCTACAAAAAAATAATTTGCTCTATTTTCCACTTTTACTCCATAAATCTTTTAAAAAGTCGTTCATTTTGCAAGCGTAATTCTTCATAAGTGCCGCAAAATCCAACTTTTTTATTTTCTAAAATGATAAAACGATCGAGTAAATTTTTCATACTTTCTTTATCATGTGTAACCAAAATGATATTTAGATCAAAACTTTTTTTTAACTTTAAAACCAAATCGTCAAATTCACGACTACTATGAGGGTCAAGTCCTGAAGTAGGTTCATCTAAAAAAAGCAATTTACTATCAAGTGCTAAAGCTCTAGCAATTGCCACTCTTTTTTGCATACCACCACTAAGTTCGCTTGGAAATTGTTTTAAAACACTTTCGTTTAAGCCTACCATTTTTAGCTTCATTAAAACCAGTTCTTGTATGCTATTTTCATCTAAATGAGTGTATTCTTTTAAAGGAATGGCGATATTTTCATAAACATTAAAAAAGCTAAAAAGTGCAGCAAACTGAAAAACCACACCCCATTTTTTACGCAAAGCAAGTGCATCTTCTTCGTTGATATTTTTAAGCTTATAGCCTAAAATTTCATATTCTCCACCATCAAAATGTTCAAGCATAAGCATTTGTTTTAAAAGGACGGATTTTCCACTTCCGCTACCTCCTAAAATACCAAAAATTTCGTTTTTTTTGATTTCAAAACTTACGCCATCATGGACGATTTTTTCTCCAAATTTTGTAATGATATTTTGCGCTTTAATAACCATTTAAATTCCTGCAGAAGTTAAAATAACAGAGAATAAAGCATCAAAAGCTATCACCCAAAAAATAGCATTTACAACGCTTTTTGTGGTATAAATTCCTATGCTTTGTGTAGTGTTTTTTACCTCAAAACCACGAAAACAAGCAATAAGCCCTATTAAAAATCCAAAAATAGGTGCTTTTGCAAGTCCTATAAAGATATGTTTTATATCTACAGCTTCTCTAAAGCGTCTTAAAAATTCGGCAAAAGAAATATCAAGATTTAATTTTGCAACCATCATTCCACCTATAATACTGATTGTATCGCTAATGGCAACGATTAAAGGCATAGCCACTACCAAAGCCATAACACGTGGAATAATAATAAATTCAAAAGAACGAAAACCCATAGTATTCATAGCTGCAATTTCATCAGTAATTTTCATCACTCCAATTTGTGCGGTATAAGAGCTTGCACTTCTTCCTGCGATCACTATGGCGGCGATTAAAGGTGCAAGTTCTCTAGTGGCTGAAATTCCCATCAAATCTACTATGAAAATATTGGCTCCAAATTGTGCGAGTTGATAAGCGGCCTGATAGGCTAAAACCACTCCTACTAAAAGAGCAGTTAAAATAACTATAGGCAAGGCTTTAAAAGCAGAATTTTCTATATGATATAAAAAAGCAATAAAGCGAAAATTTTTAGGATTTTTAAGGCATAAAAAAAGACTTGTGGAAAAAGCTCCTGTGAAATTGATGAATTTTCTTAAAATTTTTAAAAGTTCTAAACTTAATTTTCCAAGATCGATAAAGTATTCACTGAAATTTTTATGTGATTTTTTTGTTTTGCTTAGTCTTTGGTAGTTTTTTTCACAAAGTTCAAAAAGGGTTTGAAAGCGTGAATTTAAGCCTTCTTTGGTGATTTTAATATTTTTATCTTTAAGGTCATTTTCCAAAGCAAGGAAAAATCTCACTCCAGCGGTATCGATTGCTTTTAGATCTTTAAAATCAAAAATCACTTCCTTGCTTTGAATCAAAGCTAAAAAATCTTTTATTTTTAACTTATAAATACTTGTTTTATCCCAAATTCCAAAGATAAAAAGAGTGTTATTTTGAAATTTGAAATTTGTATTCATTTTATTTACTAAGGATAAAATTTACAAGTTTTGAAACGCTAAAGCCAAAGTGTTCAAAAACATCCTTGTCTTTGCCACTTTCTCCAAAACTTTCTATACCATACACTTTATGGCAAAATTTATAAAGTTCATTAGAATGCGCTGCTTCAACACCTATAACTTCACCTTTTAACAATCTTTCTTGATAAGCTTTATCTTGTTTTTCAAAAAGTTCAAAACAAGGCATGGAAACAACATTACAAGCAAAACCTTGTTTTTCTAGTTCGTTTGCACTTTCTAAACAAAGCCAAACTTCACTTCCGCTTGCTAAAAGTGTAAATTTAGCATCTTTGCTTTCTTTAAGTAAATATGCTCCGTTTTTTACATCTCCAAAAACGGGTTCATTTAGAGCTTTGAGTTTTTGGCGTGAAAGCACAAAAGCACTTGGAATACCTTCATTTAAGGCTATTTGCCAAGCTTTGACATTTTCCACTCCATCAGCAGGTCTAAAGGTTAAAAAATTTGGCATAGCTCTAAAAGTGCTAAGTTGTTCTATAGGTTGGTGTGTTGGTCCATCTTCGCCCACACCTATGCTATCGTGTGTGAAAATGAAAAAATGTTTGATTTTCATTAGGGCTGCTATTCTTGCGGCAGGTTTTAAGTACTCGCTAAAGATGAAAAAAGTTGCCGAAAATGGTAAGAAAATTCCATATCTTGCAAAAGCATTGTTAATCGCTGCCATAGCGTGTTCTCTGATGCCAAAATGGATATTTTTACCTTCTATAAAGTCTCCCATACCGTGAAGTTCTGTTTTATTTGAAGGGCCTAAATCCGCACTTCCACCTAAAAATCCTTCTAAATTTTTAGCTAAAACATTTAAAATTTCACCATTGCTATCTCTTGTAGCAAGATCTTTTCCTTTAAAATCAGGATAAGCTATCTTGCTAAAATCAGGGTTTAATAGCCTTTCTAAAAGTTCTTTTTTACCACTTTTTTCAAGTTTATCTTTCCATTTTGCTTCTTCTAAATCCCCAAGTTCTACAGCACTTTCAAAGCGGATTTTGCTTGCTTGTGGGATATGAAAACTGATATTTGGATCAAAACCTGCTTGTTCTTTGGCTTTTTTAATCACTTCTTCGCCCAAAGGTGCACCATGGCTTTTATGACTGCCTTCAAGCTCTCCTGCACCCTTTGCTATAGTTGTTTTTGCGATGATAAGACAAGGTTTTGTGGATTTTTTAGCTTGTTCTAAGGCTTTATTGATTTCTTCGTAATTGTGTCCATTTATATTTAAAACTTCAAATCCTTGTGCTTCAAAACGCATTTTTACATTTTCATTAAAGGCTAAACCTACATCGCCTTCTATGGAGATATTGTTGCTATCGTAAATAAGTATGAAATTATCAAGTTTGTGAAGTCCTGCTAAAGAACAAGCTTCATAAGAAATGCCTTCTTGTAAATCCCCATCTCCGCAAAGACAATAAATTTTATGATCGATTAAATCACTACCTAGCAAATTTTGTGCTTTTTTTGCTGCCATAGCAAAGCCTACGGCATTGGCAACGCCTTGTCCTAAAGGGCCTGTAGCGATTTCTACTCCAAGAGTTGAAATTTCAGGGTGTCCAGGGGTTTTAGCATGAAGTTGGCGGAAATTTTTAAGATCTTCCAAGCTTAAATCATAGCCACTTAAATGTAAAAAACTATAAAGCAAAGCACTTGCATGTCCACCTGAAAATATAAGTCTATCACGGTTTAGCCAAGTGGGATTTTTAGGATTGTGCTTTAAATGATAACTTAAAACACTTAAAATATCTGCTAAGCCCAAAGGTGCACCTGGGTGTCCTGAGTTTGCTTTTTGCACCATATCGGCACTTAAAAATCTTAGAGTATTTGCCTGTTCTTGTAAAATTTGAATGTCCATTTTTTGCCTTTATAAGTATTGAATTATTAAATTTTGTATCATTTGTGCGAGTTTTTCATTAAGTTTTTCTAAGTCTTGTTCGCATTCACTAAGAAGATTTTCTTTTGTTTTTATGGCTTGTTCAAGTCCAAGCAAATTGACAAAAGAATTTTTATGAATATCGTTGTTAGTAGGCTTTCCGCTTTGTTCTTGACTTGTAGTTACATCGATAATATCATCATTGATTTGAAAAATCAGTCCTAGTTTTAAACCAAGTTTGTAAATTTGATTACTTTCTTCGTTGTTAAGTTCGCAAATTTCACAACCCATTTTTAAAGCTGCAGCGATTAATCTTGCGGTTTTGTGTGTATGTAAAAACTCAAGTTCATTTAAACTCAGTCTTTTGTCTTCAAAAAAACAATCAATAGCTTGTCCTATGACCATTCCATTAAGTCCTGCATTAAAGGCAAGGGTTTTTATGAGTTTGATTTTGATTTCATCTTTTAAATGAGCATGACTTAGAGTTAAAAAAGCTTCAGTATTTAAAGCATCACCCACTAAGATGGCTGTAGTTTCATCGTAGCTTTTGTGTAAGGTTGGAATTCCTCGTCTAAAGTCCGCATTATCCATAGCAGGTAAATCATCGTGTATGAGTGAATAAGTATGGATAAATTCCAAAGCTAAAGCCACATCTAAAGCTTGATTTAAAAGTTCAGGTTTATTGCTTTGTACTACGCTTAAAAGCAATTGTGCGCGAAAATGCTTTCCTCCCGCTTTTAGCATAAGGACTAAAGCTTCATTAAAAAAAGGATGAAAGCTTTCAACTTTAGGTAGATTTTTTTCTAAGTGATGGATGAAAAGTTCTTTTAAATTCACTTAGTAAGCCTTATGAAAAATTGAAATTTACCATCGCCACCTGAGTTGGCATTTCCGCCTAGTTCATTGTTGAAATTTGATAAAGGTAATTTAGTACTTTTGCGTTCAATTAAGATGCTAAAGTCATTACCAGCACTTAAAATATTTTGTAATTCTTTAAAATTATTTAAAATAATATTATTAACGCGTAAAATTTTATCTCCTACCATAAATCCTGCATTTGATGCTTTTGATTTTGGATCTATTTTGGTTACAACAAGACTAGTATTAACCGTTAAACCAAGATTGCTTGTGAAATTTGTAATTTTTGGTTTTGGTTTAGAATCAGGAAGGTTAAATTTGCTCAAATCTTTTGCAAAAACTTCAGTAGAAATATTTAAATCCATATTATCACGCAACACTTGAAAATAAAGAGTGCTTCCGCGATCTGCAAAAAGAATTTTTTCATTGAGTTTTCTTAAATCATTGGCGGGCAAGCCATCAACACTTATAACTTGATCGTTGATTAAAAATTGTGGATTTTTTCTTACATTGTTAACATAAATTTTATTTTCTCGAACAACAAAATCAACGCCAATATCCCCCCAATAAACATCGTTATATTTCATAAAATGTTTTAAATAACGATTGCCTATAAAAGAGCTATTATTTAAAGCAATCCCCATCATTTCACAGCATGGAGTCCCTAAAAGTCCTATTTTAGAATTAAAATCAAGTTGATCTTTTTCATCAATATTTTGAGCTAAATACTTAATATGCCCTATATAAGGTTTATTAGGATCCCAAATTCCAACCCAATCATTACGAGTAAGTTTTTCTTCATCACCCATAGGAGTAGGGATTAGGCTAAAGTCAGTTCTTACAAGATATAAATTTAAAAATGGATCGTATTTTACATATTTGTTAAGCTTAGTATTAGGTTGTTTTAACACAGCAAGTAAATTTTCACTGAGTGCAAAAGCTGGCATTCCTTCATAGTTGAGCATGCTTGCCTTATTTCTTTCATAACCTGCTAAAAAATCTTCAAATTTAGGTCTTTCTATACCAAAAGACAAAGTAAAAAGCATGCAAATAATTAAAATTTTTTTCATAATTTCATACCTCCAAAACCGCCTAAAACATCATTCGCCATACTTGAGCGATTTTGCGCAACCATGGCTAAAACATCATTAATCGCAGAAATAAGTAAAATTTGCAAGGACTCTTTATCTTCAAGTAAAGAATCATCAATGCTAACATCGATAATCTCGCCTTTTCCATTAGCGCTTACTTTAACAAGTCCTGCTCCACTTTTGGCGCTAAATTCACGATTTGCAAGTTCTAGTTCTATATTTTTTGCTTTTTCTTGAACTTGATTTAAAAGTTCACCCATTTTAGAAAAATCCATATTTTCAAACATTGATTATCCTTGATTTTTTAAAATTTCATTAACAACTACTTTATCACTAAAAGGATATTTTATCCCTTTAATTTCTTGAGTAGTTTCATCACCTTTGCCTAAAATAACGACTAAATCGTCATTTTCTTTTAGTTCTAAAGCTTTTTTTATGGCTTCTTTTCTATCTTCTATCGTTAAAACTTTTTCTTTTTTAGCAAAGCCTGATAAAATTTCTTCCATGATGGTTTTTGGTTCTTCGCTGCGTGGATTATCACTTGTAATGATAGCAATTTTTGCAAAATGTTCGACGATTTTTCCCATTAAAGGGCGTTTGGTTTTATCTCTATCTCCACCTGCTCCAAAAACAACGATGAGTTTTTTATTTTTAAGAGTGTCAAGCACTTTTTCAATGCCATCAGGCGTATGAGCAAAATCCACGATCACGCCTTTTGCTACTTGTTCTACCCTGCCACAAACCCCGCCAAATCCACTGATAGCATTTTCCAAGTCTTTTAAATCAGGCTTTACGAGTTCATTCACACAAGCACTAGCAACTAGAAGATTGTAAAGATTAAAAAGTCCTAGCAAGGGCGAGTCTATGTGAAAAGTTTGATTTTTATTTGTTACAATAGCGCTAATACCTTCTTCTAAAGAATAAGCTTTGATTTGATATAAAGCAGGATTTTCTATGCCGTAAGTAAAAGCATTACGCACATTAAATTTAATAGCCAAAGCATCTTTGTTGATAAATTTTAAACTCTCATCGGTAAAAAAAAGCTCTTTTGCTTCTTTATAATTTTCAAAAGTACCGTGAAAATCTAAATGATCTTGCGTGATATTGGTAAAAATTTTAGCAGCAAAATTTAAGCCTTCGATACGGTTTTGAATTAAGGCGTGTGAGCTTACTTCCATGATGAAAAAATCACATTTTTTTTGAGTGGCTATTTGTAGGTATTCTAAGGTTTTAAGAATAGGGGAGGTGGTTAAGGATTTTTCATCAATTTGTTCATCGTTGATAAAAGCTCCTCTTGTTCCGCAAAGCCCACACTTATAACCTAAATCTAGTAAGATAGAATAAATCGCTGCTGCGGTTGTGGTTTTTCCATTGGTTCCTGTGATTCCTATGATTTGAATCTTTTCGTCGATTTTTAAAAGTTTTTTACACTCATTTACATCAATGATTTTTGCACCTTTTTCTAAGGCTTGAGCGTGAAATTTAGCATTTTGTGTGGTTTGCAAAAAAAAGCATTCTTTTTCACACTCTAAGGTATTATCTGTAATGAATGAATTTTCAAGTTTTAATTTCACTTTTAAATCCTATGAGTTTTTCTTGGAGTTTGATAAATCTATCATTTGCCCAAAAATGAGGCATAACATTTTCTATATAATTTAAAGTCATATCTTTATAGCCATTATCAAGTAATTTTTCCAAAAAATCTAAAAAATCATCACGATTATCAATAACTAACTTAGTGCTATTAATGATATTTTCAAAACTTTTTTGAAAACCAAGTTCTTCTTCGCTTTTTAAAAAATCTTGATAATTTAACGCATGCCCATCTTCAAATTCGTTTTCTTGTTTGTTTTCTTGTTTTTTAAATTCTATCGTACTTAAAATTTCTTCTAAGTCTTTATCAATACTAGAGATTTTGTAATGTTCTATATAAAAATCAAAAAGTAAAGAAGCTTCTTTAGGAGATTTTAAAGCAAGATCACAAAGGCAGATAAAATTTAGCAAGCGTTTATTTTTGCGTTTTTCATAAGCCATAGAAAAATACATTTTTGCAGTTTTAAAATCTTTCTTGTAAAAATGTTCAATTCCAAGTTTTTTATAATTTTGCAAATTCGTCTGCTCCGCCGTTTAAATTGATTATAGTGATTTCTGGATGAATATCAATCTTAAGTTGCCTTTCAAGACCGTATTTTAGTGTCGTTCCACTTGATGCACAACCTTTACAAGCTCCTATTAAATGGATATAAACGATCCCATTTTTAATTCCTAAAAATTCAAGCCCTCCGCCATCACGTTCAAGCATAGGCAAGCTCTTTTCTAAACTTGCTTTAACAGGATTTATAAGCTCTTCATCGCTAAAAGGCATCATAATTTATCCTTAAAAATTTTTATATACTTTAGCGTGATTGTGTTTAAAAAAAGGTAAATTAAGGCTTGAAATTTAAATAAATTAAAAAGGTTCGTCATTATCTTGTTCGCTAAATCCTAAATCATAAGCTGTAAAGTTTTTGTTACTAAAAATTCCATTTAAGTTTCTAAATGATTGTTGCAGAATTTCTTCGTTTTTTTCATATTTTAAGAAGCTTAAATATTCTTTTAAAAAATTATTTAATTCTTCGGTATTTAAATTTTTAATTAGAAGATTTAAATTTTTATCAATAAGCGTAAAAAGTTGTTTTTTTAATGCGAGTGTAGAATTTTTAATTTTTACATTGTTTAAAAAAGCTAAATTAACCTTGCAAATACCTAACAAGAATTCGCTATAGTTTAAATTTTTTCGAATATTTTTACTTTCAAATTCTCTAATATCACTATCTTCATAACCTTTTTTTTCTAAAATTTTATCCAATAAAATTTTATGCTTAAAACAAACACTATCACTAATTTGCTTAAAATCGTTACATATATCTGGATGCTGTTTTAAAAAAGCTATAAGTTCTAATTCTGCAATGTGAATTTTTTCTTTAGGAAAATTGTATTTATTTTGAGAAATTAAAGGGGTTTGTATGGTTTTTTTTGAATTTTGTGATAAGACGATAAATTTTTCATCCACTTTTAATAAATTTGAAACTAGACCAGTGTAAGAATTTGCCACTAAAGGTTCAAGATTAAAGGTGAATTTTTGTATAGTTTCTAAAGCTTTTTGTTTGTCAAGAGCAGAAATTATGGAATGAGTGGATATTAAGCGTCTGATATAAAATTCACCAAGCTCTATTCCTTCATCGAGTATATTATGAAGTTTTGTGCTTTCATTTTTTGCTACGAGCTCAGCAGGATCTTTTCCGCCTTGCAAAATTGCCACTTTACCGTCTATTTTGTTTGTGCTTAATAAAAATGCAGATCGTGTCGCAGCTTTTAATCCTGCTTCATCATTGTCAAAACATAAAATCACTTTTGCATCATAACGGCGGATTAAGGGTAGATGATGTTCGGTTAATGCTGTTCCAAGAACTGCTACAGCATTGTTAAACCCTGCTTTGTGAAAAGCTATTGCATCCATGTAGCCTTCACATACTATTATTTCTTTTTTTTTGGCTATATTTTCTTTAGCGATGTTAAAAGCATAAAAAATTCTACTTTTATCAAAAAGTATATTTTGGGGTGAATTTACATACTTTGCCGGTACATTGGGATTTAAAGTACGCCCTCCAAACCCTACTAATAAGTCTTTATGATCGTAGATTGGAAAGGTGATGCGCCATATAAAACTTGCGTAAAATTCATTATTTTCATCTTTTTTTAAAGCTCCAACACTCATAGCATCTTCTAAAGGAATTTTTTGATTTTGCAATAATCTTATACTATCTTCACTTGCTCCTGCAAAACCTAATTCGAATTTGGCTATATCTTTGTCATTTAAAGCTCTTTGGTAAAGATAGGTTAAAACTTCTTTGTGGTGTTTGAGATTATCTTTAAAATACGCATTTAAGATCGGTAGTATAGATTTTAGCTCTTTTTTATTTTCTTGTTTTTCTTTTGTATAACTCAAAGTAAAATTACTAAGGCTTGCAACTTTTTCAACTGCATCGGAAAAACTTAATTTTTCATAATCCATTACAAATTTAAAAGCATCTCCACCAGCCTTGCAAGCAAAACAATGATAAAAACCTTTGGTAGGATTGATATGCATAGACGGGTTTTTATCTGCATGGAAAGGACAGATACACACAAAACTTGAGCCTTGTTTTTTTACTTCAATATAATTTTCTATAATATCAACAATATTAAGTCTTTGGGATAAATTTTCTATACTTTCTTTAGTTATCATTTTATAAACCTTGTTAAAATTATACAAAGATTTGGCTATAATTTGGCATAAAATTTTTAGAGCGAGACTATGGATTTTTTCTTTGTAGAATACAGAGACCCTTTAGTAGGGCTTATAATTTTAACCATTTTAGTATTTGTTGTAGCTGTTGCAAATTATATTTGGAAAATATTTGCTAGCAAAGATGAAGAACAAAAGCTTGAAAAATTTATAAAAAAATTTGAAATGGATAATGCTCATAAAGAGTTGTTAAGAAATAGTAGCTTGAGTTTTGGAAATTTAAGTTTTTTGGCCGAAATTTTTACTAAAAGCGGGGAATTTGAAAAAGCAACTCAAATTTATTTGATTGCTCTTGAAAAATGTAAAGATAAACAAGAAAGAGAATTTATTTTCCTTTCTTTAGCAAAAGTTTATTTTAAAGCAGGATTTTTAGAGCGTGCAAAAGAAGTTTTATTACAAGCTTTAAAACTGCGTCCAAGAAATATACAAGCCTTAAAACTTTTAAAAATTGTTTATTTAAAACTTCGTTCTTATAAAGAAAATTTAGAACTTTTAGAATGTCTTTTTGAGCTTAATGAAGATGTACAAAAAGAGCATGATTTTATCAAAGCTTTAGAACTTTGTACTTTTAATATTACTGATGAAGAAAAAAAGAAAAAACTTTTAGAATTTAAAGTAGAAGATAATCCTATGTTAGGGCGTTTAGTTTTTGAAAAATATCATATGTTTTTAGGCCAAAATTTTTTTGATATTTGTGATTTGCTTTATAGAGAAAATAAAGCGTTTAATTTAGAAAATCAAGATTTTTTAGAATTCTTTTATGCTTTGGGTAAAATTTCAAAGCATGATGATACGCATCAGTTTGTTTTTAAAAATTCTAATTTTAAAATGTTAAAAATTTTAAAAGATAATTCTTTTAATGCGGGGTTAGAATTTTCATATCGTTGTTCTGAGTGTAAAAATGTTATGCCTTTGTTTTTTTATCACTGTCCTGTTTGTTATGAGTTTAATACTTGTAAAATTATTTATGAAGTGAAAAACAATGAAACACATTGAAATTTATACAGATGGTTCATGTCTTAATAATCCGGGTTTTGGCGGATGGGCTTATATTTTGCGTTATAAGGAGTATCAAAAGGAAGGTTTTGGAGCTGAGGCTAATACCACTAACAATAGAATGGAGCTAATGGCAATTATTGAATCTTTGAAGGCTTTAAAAGAGCCTTGTGAAATTTCGCTTTTTACAGATTCTAACCTAATGGTTCAAAGTATTAATGAATGGCTAGAAGGATGGATAAAAAAGGATTTTAAAGGTAAAAAAAATATAGATTTATGGAAGGAATATATTAAAGTGGCAAAATCTCATAAGATTAAGGCTTTTTGGGTAAAAGCACATAATGGACATTTGGAAAATGAAAGGTGTGATACATTGGCGCGTGAAGCTGCTTTGAAAATTGCAAGGGAAAATGATGAAAAACATTGAAAAACTAGAGCAGAGTTTAACTTATGAATTTAAAGATAAAAATCTTCTTATACATGCTTTAACCCATAAAAGTTTTAAAAAATCTTACAACAATGAACGCTTGGAATTTTTAGGTGATGCTGTGCTTGATTTAGTTGTGGGTGAATACCTTTTTCATAAATTCGCCAAAGATGCCGAAGGAGATTTATCTAAGCTTAGAGCGGCTTTAGTGAATGAAAAGTCTTTTGCAAAAATTGCAAATAGTTTAAATTTGGGCGATTTTATTTTTATGAGTGTTGCTGAGGAAAACAATGGAGGAAAAGAAAAGCCTTCTATACTTTCAGATGCGTTAGAAGCCATTATAGGTGCTATACATTTAGAAGCTGGGTTTGAGTTTGCAAAAACTATTGCTTTAAGACTTATAGAAAAAAATTTCCCTCAAATTGATGCAAAAATTCTTATAAAAGATTATAAAACAAAATTACAAGAGATTACACAGGGAAAAATCGGACAAACTCCGCAGTATGAAACAGTGCGTGCTTTTGGTCCTGATCATTTAAAGCAATTTGAGATCGCTTTAATACTTGATGGTAAAGAACTTGCAAGAGCTATTGCGGGAAGCAAAAAAGAAGCACAACAAATGGCAGCAAAAATTGCACTTGAGAAATTAGGAGCTTTATAGTGAATACCTTTGGTACGAGATTGAAATTTACAAGTTTTGGTGAGTCTCATGGTGTGGCTGTTGGATGTATTATTGATGGAATGCCTGCTGGAGTTAAATTTGATGAAGAATTTTTACAAAATGAGCTTGATAAACGCAAAGGCGGAAGTAAATTTGCAACACCAAGAAAAGAAAGCGATAAAGCTCAGGTTTTAAGCGGAGTTTTTGAAGGATATACAACGGGTCATCCTATAGCTATAGTAGTTTTTAATGAAAATGCTCATTCTAAGGATTATGATAATTTAAAAGATCTATTTCGTCCTGCTCATGCGGATTTTACTTATTTTTATAAATATGGCATAAGAGATCATAGGGGTGGGGGTAGATCAAGCGCTAGGGAAAGTGTTGCTAGAGTGGCTGGTGGCGCAGTTGTAGCGATGCTTTTGCGTGAATTTGGTATTTGTGTTCAAAGTGGTGTTTTTGGAGTAGGAGCTTTTGTATCAAATTTGAAAGAAGAAGAATTTGATTTTGAATTTGCTAAGAAAAGTGAAATTTTTTGCCTTGATCCAAAACTAGAAAGTGACTTTAAAAATGAAATTTTAAATGCTAGAAATTCAAAAGATAGTGTAGGTGCTGCTGTTTTTACAAAAGTTAGTGGTATGCTTGTGGGACTTGGAGAAGTTCTTTATGATAAGTTAGATTCTAAATTAGCTCATGCTTTAATGGGAGTTAATGCTGTTAAAGCAGTTGAAATAGGCGAAGGTATTAATGCAAGCAAAATGCGCGGATCGTGTAATAATGATGCTTTAAAAGATGGCAAGTTTTTAAGCAATCATAGCGGAGGAATTTTAGGAGGAATTTCAAATGGAGAAAATCTTATTTTAAAAACTTATTTTAAACCTACTCCTTCTATTTTTGCCAAGCAAGAAAGTATAGATAAATTTGGTAATAATTTGAAATTTGAACTCAAAGGTAGGCATGATCCTTGTGTAGGTGTTAGAGGAAGTGTTGTAGCTAGTGCTATGGTGCGTTTAGTTTTGGCTGATTGTTTGCTTTTGAATGCGAGTGCGAATTTAAACAATTTAAAAAATGCTTATGGATTAAAATAAAAAAGCCCATTTTCATGGGCTTGATTGCAATATTTTGAAAAGATTCAAATACTATATCGCTTGTTTTGCTAAATACTTTATACTTTAACTAATAAAAAATTTATTAATATCAGCCTTATTTTCAAAAGCTATACTTGTATAAGCTTGATTTTTAAATTTAAGTTCATAGCTTTTTCCTGCTTCGTGTTTAGTATAGGTAAGGGCTATTTTTAAGGCAAGTTCTAAGTCTTTTTCTGAAATTTTTTCATCTACCAAAGAGTAAGCTCCGATTAAATCCCCAAGTTCTATTGCTTCATATTTAGAAGTTTTTAAACCTTTTAAAAGAGTATTTTCAAGTTCATTTCTACCTATGATCATTTTAGCTCCATTGGGCAATCTTAAATGACGACCATATTTTAAAAGTTGTGCGTCATTAACCTGCATATCTTTGTCAAATTCTATGAAATCTCGAATTTTTTTAGCAAAACTATCAAGAGTTAGCAAACAACCTCCACCTGGACTTTCAAAGTCTTCTAAGCCAAATTTAGCTGCAAGTTCAAGTTGTCTTTTGCGACTTCTTCCACTAATACCTTCGAGTTTTTCTCTATCTACCCAACCTTCTCTTTCGGGTTTGGTTAGTGGTAGGTTTTTTGCACACATAGGACGCAAGATTAAATCTTCTTCATCAAGGGCAAGTTTTTTAACCTTTGCCATCGCATCACTTCTTTGACTCATAGGGCGTTGTCCTAAAACTTCTCCTGTGATGATAAAACTTGCGTTTTCTTCTTTTAACATAGCAAGAGCAGTTTTAAACATAAAAGCATGACAATCTATACAAGGATTAAAATGTTTGCCATAGCCATATTGTGGGTTAAAAAGCACTTCTTGAAGATAGGAATTTTTTACATCTATCATTTCAAAATCCGCACCCACCATTGCCGCACGCTTTTTCATGATTTCGCTTTTATCGCTTGTGCTTCCAAAACCTATGTTGATATTTAGGGCTTTAACTTCTATACCTTGCGCAGTGATGAGTTTCATTGCAAGCATACTATCAAGCCCACCGCTAAAAAGAGCTAATGCTTTCATTGATTCCTTTCTGAGATTATAAAATTTTTTAAGATTTTGTCGATTATAAAAGATATAATTTTAACTAAAAAATCTTTAAAATAAGGATTGGAAAGTGTTAAAAATAATTTTGGTTTTAAGCATTTTGAGTTCTTTTGCTTTTGCAAATTCTTGTGCTAACTACGAGCAAGAACTTAAAAAGTGTAATTCTTTAAAAAATTCACATGAGAGAAAAATGTGTCGTTTAGGTTTATTTGCAAAATGTAAAAAAGGATAAATAATGAAAATCGATACTTCTGCTAGTTTAACCCATTCTTTAACTAATAATGTTGATAAAAAAGAGCTTAGCGTATTAAAAAAAGAAGATCAAGATAAAATTCCCGTGCAAGATCTTTCGAGTTTAAATAGCGATGGTGTTAAGGTTGTTTTTGAAAATAAGCAAGGTGAACTTATAGCTTTAAATTTAAGCGATGAAAATTATAGTAGTTTACAAAAAAATTTCGGTTCTTATATGAATTATGTTGCTAGAAATGATGGTAGTATAAGGCTTAATGGCGAAGCAAATCAATTTGTTTCAAATTGGTTTGAAAGTGTAAAAGATAATTTTGGCTCTTTAAATTCAAATTTAAATAATAAACAACAAAGTGTAAAATTAAATTTTAATACAAGTACCCTTCAACAAAGTATGCAAAATTTAGGCTTTAAAACAAGCGATGAAAAAATATCTGATGATGCAAATATAGAAGAAAAATTAAATTTTTTTATTGATAAAGATGTAAATAAAGATGGTAAAGTTGATGATAGTGATGTTAAAGAACCTAGCATGAGAGAAATTTTAAGCGACATTAAAGAAGCATCAGGTGGTGGAGCTAATGCTATGAAAACCATAGATCCGCAAAAAATCAATAAAAAAGATGATAAGGAAAATAATATCAAAGAAAAAGAAGACGAAGATTTGCTTCAAAAAGCTCAAGAAAAAGGTTTAAGTGCTTTAAGTGCTGATGAGCAGGCAAAGCTTGAGACTAGCAATCCTGAAGAATTTGAAAAACTGAAGCAAAAATCTTTGCAAGAATTAAGTCAGAATTTAAGTAAAGATTTTCAAAATAAAATTGAAAATCAAGAAGCACAAATTGTAGATAAGAGAGTGTAGCAAATTATAATTTTACTCTCTTAGGGTTTTAAAATCATATATAATAGGTAGTGTAATTCTTAAATCTCCATTATAGTGTGGAAAATTTAAAGAAGCTTTTCTTATGCTTTCTAAAGCACTTTTATCTAACAAATCATATCCCGAGCTTTCTATGATTTTTAAATCTGCTAAAGTTTTGTTTTCTTTCCATAAAAATTCTACTTTTACAGTTCCTTGCATACGCATTTTTTTTGCTTGCCTTGGATAAAATTGTGCTTGTTGTATAGCTTTTTGGATTTCTTTTAATACAGGGTGATTATCTTTTCCTTGTGTTAATTGAGTGATCTTAGGTTTGACATTTGTATCAGTTGTTTTTGCAAAAGTTTTAACTTCTTGAGTTGGTGCTATTGGGGTTTTATTTGGTATTGGGTGTGGAGGTGTTTTTTTTATCTTTTTTTGCATTTTTTCAGGAGTTTTTTTAATAACTTTTGGCTGAGGTTTTGGTTTGATAGGTTCTATAATGGATTTTGTTGGTTTAGTCTCATTTGTTGGATTAGTTTGGGTAAATTGTTTTATTGCTAAAGAAAAAGAATATTCATTTTTAATTTCCATTTTAAAAAAGTCATTCGAGTGAAAAATGACAAAAAGCAAAGGTATAAAGACTATAAAAGTTATATAAGAAGCTTGGTATTTATGATTTAAAAACAAAGTTTTCATTTGTTTTTCTCAGTAAGAATCTGAAAATTTTCATGTTCTTTGGCTTTTAAAAAATCTATAATTTTTACAAAGCTTTCAAATTTAGCATTTTTATCGCTTTTTAGTTCTACTATGGTTTTTTTATCAAGTGAAAAAATAGCATTTTGAACTTCATTTAAATCAGCTAATTTATCATTTAAATAAAAAGTATTTTTTTCGTCTATGGTTATAAGAAGTTTTTTTTCATTATTGCTTATATTGGTAGCATTTTCACTTGAAGGAAGTGAGATTTGAATTTTTCCATGCGCAATAAAGGTTGAAATACTAAGTACTATAGCAAGCAAAACAAGCATAATGTCTATAAATGGAACTATATTTAAACCTTCATTTTTTGGTAGTTTAAGCATTTTTATTTGCCTTATAAGTATTGCTTAAGAGAGAAACTTTTCTAAGTAGAGCATTATAAGCCATTAAAGTAGGAATAGCAACCAAAAGTCCCAAAGCTGTAGCCTTAAGAGCTAAAGAAAGTCCCACGACTATGGATTTGACATCTATATTGCCTGCCACGCCCATTTCGTAAAATGTAACCATGATACCTATTACAGTACCTAAAAGTCCTATATAAGGGGCATTGGAATAGATGATATATATAGTGGTCAAATTTTCACTAATCGCATCATCAAATTGCTCTTGATTCTCATAATTTTTAAAGTTAATTTTTCTAAAAAATAGCATTCTTTCTACAACACACCAAAAAGCTATAAATGCCATAATTCCTAGAATTAAAAAGATAATTAAATCGATGTAATCTTTTAGAAATTCCACATTTTTCTCCAAAAATATACTTATAAATTTTAAAAGATTATACTATATAAAAAATAAATTTATAATTAATATCAATTATCATAATTTTTAAGAAATTCTTGTTTATAGTTTTTATTTTTATTAGGTTATAATTTATAAAAATTTAATAGGGTTTAACATGACTATAGATTTAAATCACAATTTTACCTCTTTTGTTCTTCTTGATGAAGTTGATTTTAATTTTTCGGAGTTAAAAAGCATTTTAGAAGATAAATTTAATATAAAAATAGCTGATGAAAATTTTACCAAAGAGGGAGTGATTTTTTCACATGAAAATATGTTGATTACTCTAAATTTGATTAAAAATCCTATACCTAATCACGAAGCAGAATACTATGCAAATTTTAATTTTATGTGGAAAGATGCCTTAGAGCAAACTAAAAAACATAAAGCTCATCTTCTTATAGCGGTGCTAAGTCAAGATCAAAGCAAATTAGAACAAGCTAAAATGTTTACGAAAATTGCAGCTTTATGTTTGAATAATAAACATGCTTTAGGTTTTTATACAGGTGCAGTTGTTTTAGAGCCCAGTTTTTATATAGAAAATGCAAAAATGTTAGATGATAATCGCTTACCGGTATATAATTGGATATATGTTAGTGTTTATTCTAGTGAAAATGGAGTCAATGCTTATACTTATGGGCTTAGAAATTTTGATAAATTAGAACTTGAAGTTTGTGATTTAAACATAGAAGAAAAAGAACTTTTCTTTTGTATTTATGATATTGTTTTGCATATTTTAACTTATGATATTAATCTAAAAGATAAAGATATTTTAAAATTTGAAGATGGAAAAGAAATAAAATTTATAAAAAGTCAAGGTATAAGTGTTGAGAATGAAAGCTTGAAAATTATTTTTTAAGTTTCACATTCACTTCACAGTTTTGAGTTAAACTTTCGCCAACCAAGACAAAAAAGGAGAAACTATGAAAGCAAAATTAACTTTACTTGCTTTGTTGGGTGCTACGGTGCTTTTAGCTAAAGATATGGTTGTTCCTGCTAGCGAACTTCCAAATAATGCCAAAGAATTTATTTCTAAAAATTTTAAAACCGCTCAAATTGGTTTGGTGAAAAAAGATATAGATTCTTACGATGTAATTTTAAATGATGGAACTGAAATTGATTTTATGATCAATGGAGATTGGAAAGAAGTTGATGGAAAATATAAGGCTTTACCACATACTATTTTACCTAGTGTTATGAAAAAAGTAAGTGCAACTCAGCCAAATGCTCAAATTCTTGAAATAGACAAAGAAATTAATGGTTATAAATTGAAGTTTAATAATAACATGAAAGTTTATACGGATATGCAAGGAAATGTCCTAGGTCAAAAATTAGATTAATTTTTGAAAATTTAACTCCCTTAGAAAATTTGATGCAAAAATTTGGAAGCATAGTCTTCCAAATTTTTATTTTTTGATTGCAAAACCCAAAATATATTTAGTTTTAAAATAATACTTTATTAATACAAGTGATTGTTTTTTTATAAAATTAAATTTACAAAATGTTACATAAGATTTAAAATATTTTTTTTAAAAAATAATTATTTATAAATATTTTGCTAAAATAAAAGAGATGTAATCTTAAATTTAAGGAAGAATAATGAATACTCCTAAATGGACTAGTCACGATACAAGGTGGGTTTTATCTCTTTTTGGAACAGCTATTGGAGCCGGCGTACTTTTGTTACCTATTAGTGCTGGGCTTGGTGGATTGATACCTTTGTTAGTTATACTTGTTTTAGCTTTTCCTATGACTTACTTAGCTCATAGAAATTTATGTCGCTTTGTGCTTTCAAGTTCTAATCCAAAAGATGATATTACTTTTGTTGCAGAAAGTTATTTTGGCAAAGGCGGTGGATTTTTAATTACACTTTTGTATTTTTTTGCTATTTTGCCTATTTTATTGGTTTATAGTGCTAATCTTACAACAACTTTACTTGAGTTCTTAATCAATCAGTTTAATTTCAATGCAGATCTTACTCATGCTGCTCGTTGGTGGGTAAGTTTTTTGATTGTTGGGGTTTTGGTTTTGATTTCTATTCTTGGTGAAAATGTTGTAACAAAAGCAATGAGTTTTCTTGTTTTTCCTTTTATTATATTTTTATTTATTTTTTCATTGCTTTTAATTCCACAATGGAATTCATCATTATTTACAAATGTTGATTTTTCTGTAATCTCAACAAGTAATTTTTGGGTTACTTTATGGCTTGTTGTTCCTGTGATGGTGTTTAGTTTTAATCACTCTCCTATTATTTCTTCGCTTGCTTGTTATTGTAAAAAAGAATATGGTGATTATGCTGAACCTCGTGCTAGAAAAATTATTTCTTTGGCAATTATTCTTATGGTTTTTGTTGTAATGTTTTTTGTTTTTTCTTGTGCTTTAACTTTTACACCAGAAGATTTTGCATCAGCAAAAGAACAAAATATCAATATTCTTACCTTTATAGCAAATAAATTTCCTGAAGTTTCTTTGCTGACTTATGTTGGGCCTATTGTTGCACTTGTGGCCATTAGTAAAAGTTTCTTAGGGCATTATCTTGGTTCTCAAGAAGGCTTAAACGGTATTTTATATAAAGCAAGTAATGGTAAAATTCAAGGTAAATTCGCTCAAACTTTAACAGCGATCATTACCTTTGCTATCGCTTGGCTTGTTGCGTATAAAAATCCAAGTGTTATAGGAATTATTGAGGCTATTGGTGGTCCTGTTTTGGCTATTTTGCTTTTCTTAATGCCGCTTTATTGTATTTATCGTTTTGATATTTTGGCAAGATTTCGTAATAAATTTTTAGATCTTTTTATTTTGGTAATGGGAATAGTTGCGATTTCTGCTGCAATTCACAATCTTTTATAAATTAAGGATAAAAAATGAGTAATTTAAGCATTTTTAAAATAGGTGTTGGTCCTTCTTCTTCTCATACTTTAGGGCCTATGCTTGCTGGAAATTTATTTTGTAAAAAAGTTGCTAAAAAGCTTGATGAAATTGATAGAGTTGAAGTCATTCTTTATGGTTCTTTGTCATTAACAGGTAAAGGACATTTGAGTGATAAGGCTGTAATTTGGGGGTTAAATGGCCTAGAAGCTAAAAATTTAAGTGCGGCAATACAAGATGAAGTAAATAAAAATGCTATTGAAAATGCTCAAATTGATTTTTGTGGAGAGAAAAAACTTTGTTTTAATTATGAAAAAGATTTGGTATTTTCCAAAGATTTTCTACCTTTGCATGAGAATGGTATGAAGATTAAAGCTTATGATTACAAAGGTGGGTTAGTTGATGAAGAAACTTATTATTCTGTAGGTGGAGGCTTTGTTTTAACAGCTGCACAATTAGAAAAAAAAGGCAAAATTTCCAACCAAAACAAAAAGAAAAAACTAGATATAGAGCTTAACAATGCAAAAGAAGCTTTAGAGCTTTGTGATAAAAGAGATTGGGATTTAGCAGAGCTTTCTTATCGTTATGAATTGCAATTTCATACTAAAGAGGAAATTCGTGCTTATTGTCTTGAAATTTGGGAAGTAATGCAAGAAGTGTATTATAATGGTACACATCCAAATGAAGATTATTTGCCTGGAAAACTTCATTTAAAACGTAGAGCCAAAGGACTTAAAGAAAGAGTGGCGATGACAGCTGATCCTATGGGCATTATAGATTTTATTTCTTTATATGCTATTGCGATTGCTGAAGAAAATGCTAGCGGAGCAAAGGTTGTAACCGCGCCAACAAATGGAGCATGTGCTGTTATCCCTGCTGTTATGCTTTATCTTAAAAATCATACTATAGGTTTTAGTGATGAAAAGGCTATAGAGTTTTTATTAACAGCAATGCTTATAGGTTCTTTTTATAAGAAAAATGCAAGTATTAGCGGAGCAGAAGCAGGTTGTCAAGCAGAAATTGGTAGTGCTAGTTCTATGGCAGCTGCGGCTATGGCAACAGTTTTAGGAGCTAATGCTTTTAAAGCATGCAACGCTGCTGAAATGGCAATGGAACATCATCTAGGTTTAACTTGCGATCCAGTTGCAGGACTTGTGCAAATTCCTTGCATAGAAAGAAATGCCTTTGGAGCTATTAAGGCTATAAGTGCTGCTAGAATGGCAATGACACGTAAATCTACTCCTATGGTAAGCCTTGATGAGGTTATAGAAACCATGTATGAAACAGGAAAAGATATGAATTATAAATACAAAGAAACTTCTTTAGGTGGTCTTGCTACAAATTTAAAAACAGTATGCTAAAGTGTTTTTACACTTTAGTGTATTTTTTCATCCTTTGACTTAAAAATTCTTTCATTTCTTCTTTGGAAAAACTTTTAAGAATACGAATTTGCTTAAAAAGCAAGCCAAGATTGATCACTCCCATTACTAAAAGCAATAAGCAAATCATTAAAAAAACAAGATCTATGGTCCCAAATTCATTAATCATAGCCAAACTTGCAAAAAATACGCTCGCTAATAACAAAAAAAATAAAAGCAATATTTGTTTTAATTTTGCCTCATTAAAATTATCGCAATTTTGAGTGAAATTTCTAAAAAGTATGATCTTTTTACCCAAATTTGAAACTAAAATTTCATCATTTTCTTTAAATAAGCCTTCTTTTAAACTTTGATAAAAAAAGATTTCATTATTTAAATTTAAAGCATCTTTGTAGCTTGATAAGGTGTAGTCTTTGTAAAAAAAGGATTTTAATTCATTTTTCTTTTCTATTTTAAATAATCTTAAATCATTTCTCGCATAAAAAAATCCACTAAAGTTCATAAATGCCATAAGTATCACTCCCTAAAAAATTCCTATAAAGTGGCTTGAAATTTAAAGGTATTGTAACATTTTTTTCATCATTTAAACTTGAACTTTGGAAAATCAAAAACATATCTATTTCATCTTTAAAGATTTTGAGAAAATTTTCTCCACCCTCATACATTAAAAATTTAGCTTCACTTGGAATTTGGGTATAAATTTGGCGGTTTGGAACTTTAAATAAAGGGATACTTTTATCAAAATTATCTATATTTTGACGGCTTAAGATACAAAGATTAGGTGCTTTTGCTTTGCAAAGCCTAGCATCTAGTATAGGGTGATCTTTTCTTATGGTTTCTCCACCGACTACAAGCAAATCAATCACCGCTCTAATTTTATGTGCATAAGTGCGACTTAGCTCATTGCTTACGATTTTGCCAAAAGGCGAGCCATTCATAGAAAGGGCTAATTTAAAAAGTTTAAATTGCCCTTTTTGCCATTTTAAAAAAGGTTTTAAAAGTTTTTTTCCTTCTTCTTTAAGTATGTCAAATTCAACTTCTATGCCTTGTTTTTTTAAAAACTCAGCCCCACCGCTTGCGATTTTATTTTTATCTTTAACGCTGATTAAAATTTTTTTAAAACCTAGTTCGCTAAAGAGTTTTGCGCAAGGAGGCGTTTTTCCTTGATGAGAGCAAGGCTCAAGCGTTACAAAAGCTATGCTATCTTTAAATACACCTTGATGGTTTTTGCAAATAAACTCATGTAAAGCGTTTGCTTCTTTAGGCAATGAAATTTCAGGTCTTAAGCTTTTAAAAGCATGAGCTATGGCGTTAAGTTCTGCATGAGCCAATCCAGCTTTTTCATGAGCTTTTATGGCTAAAATTTTTCCATTTTTATCTAAGATTACACAGCCTACAGCCGGATTCGGATAGGTTAAAAACTGATATTTCCAAGCCTCATTTAAAGCTAAATTCATATAAAATTCTTTCATTTGACTACCTTGTATTTTAAAATTTGACATATTTTTAAAATTTTATATTTTTGTTTTAGGATAATAAATTCTAAATTTTCCATTTGTATTTCTTATTTTTAATTATATTAGTCATAGTTTTTCTAAGTTTTTTAGGATATAACAAAAATAGTAAGACCGAAGTATTATTTTTCATTTGCAGCATCCTTTATAATTTTAGGAATGATATAAGCTTGATAAACTAGAAAGTCTTGGTGGCCGGGAGAAAGGGATTCGAACCCCTGGAGGTGTGACCCTCAACGGTTTTCAAGACCGCCGCTTTCGACCACTCAGCCATCTCCCGATAAAGTAAAGTTTTGCCTTTTTGGAGGCGACATCCGGATTCGAACCGGAGATCAAGGCTTTGCAGGCCCATGCCTTACCGCTTGGCTATGTCGCCCTGATAATGTTGAAAAAGTGGTGCCCGAGGCCGGACTTGAACCGGCACGGAAGAAAAATTCCGAGGGATTTTAAGTCCCTTGTGTCTACCAATTCCACCACCCGGGCGGGTGATTATGGAGCGGGAAACGAGATTCGAACTCGCGACCCCAACCTTGGCAAGGTTGTGCTCTACCCCTGAGCTATTCCCGCATAAATTTCTGAAAGAATTGAAGATAAAAGTATAGCAAAATAAACTTAAAAGGAGTTTATTTTGCCTTAAGTTATTTGCAAATAAATAAAGCTTTCGCGTTTAAAATTTGTTCTTTTTCGTTGATAATTGGAGATGAAAGTTCTATATTATCAGATTTCGCATTTAGCATTCTAGGTGCGATATTGGTATTGGCATTTACTTGTAAATTTTTCAATACACAAGTTTTATTAAGATCTAAAGAGTAAGTTTTTTCATATTCGTATGATGTTTTTAAAAGCTCTTTGTAGAGATTTTCTTTGTTGTTGTTTAGTGTATCTTTTGAAAATTTTGTTTGTATGGCTGGTGTTGAAACGCTGATGAAATTATTTTTAGCTATGATAGAATTGATGTCATTTAAAAGCTTGTTAAAATCTGCAAGTTGGTTTTCTTTAAATTCACATTCTAAATTCGCATCAAATCTTTGACCTTTTGGAGTTTGTATACCATCTTTATAGGAAAAATTAGGTTCTAAAGAAAAACTTCCTCCGCTACAAAAATTTTCTTTTTTTGAGCGTTCTAAAATTTGATTGAAAGTATTTGTGATTTCGGCTTTTTCACTATTGTCTAATGTAATTTTTGAACTTAAATTTTCATTTGCCCAAAAATTAATATTTGCATATAAAATATCGGGTTTTAGTGTATTGCTTACTTCTATATTTCTTGAAAAATATAAATCATGATTAGAGTCTTTTTTGCCTAAAAATTCTACATTAAAAACCACGCCTGCAACAAAAAGCAATAAACATAAAAAACCTATACCTAAACCTTTAAAAAAAGCTAACATGGATATCCTTAATAATTTAATTTGAACTAATTTTAGCAAAAAATTTTAAAATTTTTTGTTATACTCTCATTTGTGCAAAAAAAAGAGCTTGAAAAACTACAAGAAAATTTACTTCTTTGGTATGAAACAAATGGACGCAAAACTTTACCTTGGCGTAATTTACAAAGTCAAAATTGTGACGAAAGTTTAAAGCATGTTGATAGAGCTTATGGGGTTTATATCAGCGAAATTATGCTTCAGCAAACTCAAGTTAAATCAGTTTTGGAAAGGTTTTATTTCCCCTTTTTGCAAAAATTTCCTACTTTAGAAAGTTTAGCTAATGCTAATGAAGATGAGCTTTTAAAGGCTTGGCAAGGGCTTGGTTACTACACTCGTGCTAGAAATTTAAAAAAGGCAGCCTTAGAATGTGTGGATAAGTTTGAAGCTAAATTACCCAAAGAAGTTGAGGATCTAAAAAAATTAAGCGGTATAGGAGCTTATACAGCAGGCGCTATAGCTTGTTTTGGCTATGATCAAAAAGTTTCTTTTGTTGATGGTAATATACGCCGTGTGCTTTCTCGTCTTTTTGCTTTAGAAAATCCTAGCATGAAAGAACTTGAAAAAAGAGCTAAAGAGCTTTTAAATGTAAATCATGCCTTTGATCACAACCAAGCTTTGCTTGATATAGGGGCTTTGGTTTGTGTGAGTAAAAATGCAAAGTGTGGAATTTGTCCTTTGTATGATTTTTGTCAAGGTAAATTTAATACAGAGCTTTATTCAAGAGCTAAAAAAATACTTTATGAGAGTTTAAATTTAAATCTTTTTTTGTTTGAATTTAATAAAAAATTTGCGATACAGAAAAGCCAAGATAAGCTTTATAAGGGTATGTATAATTTTCCTTTTTTTAAAGAAGGAGAGTATAAACTTTCTAAAGATATGAGTTTTATAGGGGAGTTTAAGCACGGCTATACTAAGTATAAACTTCATATCAAGGTTTATCATCAAATTTTAAACAATGAAAATAAAAATTATGAATTTAAAACCTTAAAAGAGTTAGAAAGTACCGCACTTTCGGCACTTTCTTTAAAAGCGTTAAAATTAATTAAGCTCTGATTTTTTAGGCAAACATAAAGTAGCTATAAGCATGATGATTGTAAAAATAGCTATATAGATAAAAAAGCCATTTTCTATACCTGCATTTTTAAATTGTAAAGCAACCCAAGGAGCAGATCCTCCAAAAACAGCATTTGAAATAGCATAACCTAAACCTGTCCCTAAAGCTCTTACATGTTCAGGAAAAAGTTTTGCTTTAAAAATCCCAGCAACTGAAGTATAAAAACTTAAAATAACAAACAATAATACCACCAACATAAATATCAAAGAAGGATTATTTTGTGCGTTATTGGCTATAAGTGAAAAAATAGGATAAATTCCTACCAATGCCAAAATACAAAATACAATTAAAGATCGTTTGTGACCTATTTTATCTCCTATATATCCAAAAAGAGGTTGAATGATCATTAGTATAAATAAAGCACCTAAGAAAAGATTATTAACAAGCATTTTATCCATACCCGTATTTTCCATAAAAGTTTTAGTATAAGTTGTAATAGTATAAAAAGCTAAAGAACCTCCAGAAGTAACCCCAAGCACCATTAAAAAAGGTTTCCAAGATTTACATAATGCTTTTAAAGTACCACGATCTTCATGCTGGTGAAGTTTTGTAGCACTTTCATTCATCATTTTTCTTACAAAAAGCGAACCTAGTGCTAAAATTCCGCCTATTACAAAAAGTATTCTCCAAGCATAATCTTTCATATCATCAATGCTAAAAAATAAAAACATTATGCTAATGCTTGCAACGGCCAAAAGTTGACCACCTATTAGGGTTACATACTGAAAAGATGAGTAAAAACCGCGTTTTCCTTCTGTAGCAAGCTCTGAAAGATAAGTAGCTGCTATGCCATACTCCCCGCCTACACTAAGACCTTGAATAAGTCTTGCTATTAAAAGTAAGATAATAGCAAGATCTCCCACTGTATCTTTGCTTGGCAAGGCTGCTATCATAAAAGAGCCCAAAGCCATTAAAACCACTGATATAACCATAGATTTTTTACGACCTACTTTATCAGCTAAAGAGCCAAAAAGCCAAGAGCCTATAGGACGCATAAAAAACCCTGCTGCAAAAACCCCAAAGGCATTGATTTGCTGGATAACAGGATTATCTGAAGTTGAAAAAGTATGAGCAAAATAAGTTGCTGTAAAAGCATAGATATAAAAATCAAACCACTCTACTAAATTTCCGCTACTTGCAGCAATAATAGAGCGAATTTTTTTCGTGCGAGTAAGCTCTTGCATAAACCCTTCCTTAATTTTAGATTTTTATTTAAGTATAGTGTGATTTTTGTTTAATATATTTAAAAATAAAGAAGAGAAATAAAAAAGATAAAAATATCGATAAAAATGTTACATATTTTAATAAATTTCATAAATTTTGGTAAAATGTTTACTCTAGGAAATATAATGAAATTTAAAAAAATATATATAGAATTAAGCGATATTTGTGGTTTAAAATGTGATTTTTGTCCTTCTCGAAAAGGAATTCGCGGGGTAATGAGTGAAGAAAAATTTCAAAACTTAGCTTATGAAATTTCTAATAAAGCTGAGCTTTTTACCTTTCATCTTTTGGGCGATCCTTTGCTTTTACCTAATTTGGAAAATTATCTAAAAATCGCAAAAGATGAAGCTATGAAACTTGAAATCACTACAAGCGGCTTTTATCTAAATTCTAAAAATCAAGCTTTATTGTTAGGGTATGAGAATATCCATCAAATCAATATTTCTTTAATGTCTTTTTTAAGTCAAAGCAAAATTTCTTTAGAGCAGTATTTTAAGCCTATTTTAGAACTTTGCAAAAAGCATTTAGAGCAAAAAAGCCTTTCTTTTATCAATCTAAGACTTTGGAATTTAGATGCTAATTTTAAAGCACCTAAGTCAAATTTAAAAATTTATGAGTTTTTAGCTAAAGAATTTGAAGTTAAGATCGATACAAACTTAAGTAAAAATCGCTTGCAAAGACATATTTTGCTTCATCAAAATAAACTTTTTAAATGGCCAAATTTAAAAGATGAACCCCTTTATAAAAAAGGAAAATGTCATGCTTTAAAAGAGCAAATTGGGATTTTAAGTGATGGAAGTTTAGTGCCTTGCTGTTTGGATACTAAAGCAGATATTAACTTGGGAAATGTTTTTGAAAATAACTTTGATAAGCTTTTTAAATCACCGCGTATAAAGATGATGAAAAAAGCTTTTGAAGAAGATGAACGCATAGAAAAGCTTTGTCAAACTTGCGAATTTTTTAAAGCAAGATTGGGTGATTAAAAATTGTTATTTTCTAGCTTTGTTTTAAATTCTTGAATTCTATCTATTATCTTAGGACTAAGACGTAATAACATATGTGTATCTTTGTTAAAATAAATACTTCCTGTTTTAACTGCTTTGGTATTTTTCAATAAAGCATTTGTATCCAAAAGATTATTTTTGGCATTCATTCCAAGAATGAGTATATCCGGATTTTGTTTCAGTATGTATTCTGCTGATATAACAGGTCTTGAAATTTGACTTTGCGGACTTAAATTTTTAATCCCTATGAGTCTTAAAATATCAGCTATTAAAGAATTATCATTAAAGGCCATTAAAGGGTTGCTAGAATAAAGATAAATCGCACTTTTATTTAGGGGTTTATCGCTTATTTTTTTTAAATTTTGGGTAAATTCTTGTTTTAAAAGCTCTGCTTCTTTTTCTTTCTTGGTGATTTGGCCTAAGGTTGTGATATTTTTTGTTATATCTTCTAAACGCTCGGCTTTTAAATTGATACTTTTGATACCAAAATTTTTAAGTCCTTCTTCTAAATTTAAAGAATAAGAGCTTAAAATCACCAAACTTGGTTTTAGTGCTACTATTTTTTCAAGTGAAGGATTTGAAAAAGTGCCTACGCTTGTAAGTTTTGAGGTTTGATCTTTAGGATAGATATTTGAGTGTTGTAAAGTGGCAATGCCTACGATTTGATCTTCAGCCTTAAGCATAAAAAGGGTTTCTATGCTTGCAGGATCAAGCACTACAAGGCGTTCTTTTGCATTTAGTGCGATTAAAAACAAACTCATAATAATTAAAATTTTTTTCATTTTTTCTCCTTTAAAGCTAAAATATAAGGTTTAGAATTTTTATAAATAATCTCGCAGTTTAAATCATAAATTTCTTTTAAAATTTCTTGAGTAAAAAGCTCTTTGCTCGTTCCAAAATACTTTATCTCCCCTTCTTTTAAAAAAAGGATTTTATCGCAGAATATAGAAGCTAAATTTAAATCATGCAAGATAGCAACAACGGCTATATTTTTTTCTTTAATTAGTTTTTCGCAAAGGTTTAAAAGCTCTATAGCATAGTTTAAATCAAGGGCTGAAGTGGGTTCATCTAAAAAAAGAATTTTTGGCTTTTTAAGCAAAGCTCTTGCTAAAAGCATTCTTTGAAATTCACCTCCGCTTAAAGAAAGTATGCTTCTTTCTAGAAAATTTTCAAGTCTTAAATCCTTAGCAAATTCTTTAATTTCTAAAATATCTTCTTTAGAATAAGAACTAAAAGCGTGTTTTAAATTCGCATATTTACTCATTAAAAGCACATCGATGACTTTTAAAGGGGTGTTTAATTCTGATTTTTGAGGCACAAAGCCACAAATTTTGGCAAATTCTTTAAGAGAAAAATCCTTGATATTTGTGTTAAAAAGACTTATCACTCCTTTATTTGGACTTAAATTTTTAAGTATAAGTTTTAAAAGAGTGCTTTTGCCTGAGCCATTTGGCCCTAAAATTCCTATAAAAGCTTGGTTTTTAAGTTCTAAATGAATGTTTTTTAGTAAATCTTTTTGGCAATAAGCAAAGCTTAAATCTTGTATTTTTAGCATTATAAAAATCTCCTAGCGCTTAAAGCTAAGTATAAAAAAATAGGAGCTCCAAAAAATGCAGTTAAAATTCCAATCGGAATTTGCACAGGAGCTAAAAGAGTTCTTGCTAAAGTATCACAAATAAGTAAAAATAATCCTCCAAATGCTGTACATAAAGGGATAACTAAGGCATTATTATAATTTTTAAGCAAAAGTCTTATAGTATGAGGAATGATGAGTCCAACAAAGCCTATAAGTCCGCTAAAAGCAACCGCAAAAGATACAGCTAAGGATGAGACAATGAGTAAATTTATTTTTAATTTTTGAGCATTTACCCCTAGATTTCTAGCTTCATCATCTCCGCTTAAAAGTATGTTTAATTCGTTTTTATGAGCGTAAAAATAAAACAAACAAAAAATTAAAGGCAAGATTAAAATTCCCACACGAAACCAAGAAGCATTGCCTATATTTCCCATAAGCCAAGCGACTATTTTAAAAGAATCCTCGCCTATAAGATAAGTGAAAAAAGAAGTAAAAGCCCCTAAAAAAGATGAAGCTGCTATGCCGATAATGAGTAAAGTTGCTATAGAAGCTTTAGAAGAAATTTTAAAAACCCCTAGAGCAAAAAAGGCAGAGCAAACAAAACCTAAAATTCCATAATAATAATCATTCAATTTTAACAAATACGCCAAAACCGCACCAAAGGTTGCCGCAGAAGCTATACCTATGATATAAGGATCGGCTATAGGATTTGAAAATACATTTTGAGTGATAGCCCCACTACTAGCTAAAAGCATACCGATTAAAATCGCCATTATAATGCGTGGTAAGCGTCCATCTATGATGATTTGTCTTAAAATTTCATCTTGGCTAAAGATATATGAAAAAAGCTCTTTTGGATTTAAATTCTCATCTCCTAAGCAAAGTGCTGTAAAAGAAGCGATTATATAAGCTACCAAAAGCCCTATAATCACTAAAATTTTAGAATGCGTATTTAAATTCAACATAGTAGTTTCTGCCATTTCCAACTAGGTATTGATCATTTATACTGTCTTGATAGGTGTAGCATCTTTTATCGAAAAGATTGCGAATTCCTGCTAAAATTTGTAATTTTTTATAATTATATTTCATGCCAATATCTGTTAAAAAATAATCCCTTATCCAAGAATTTTTAGACATTTTTCCTGTATTTTCATCTATAGTTCCACCATCTTTTGCTCTAGAAAAATAGGTTAAATCAATAAAATTTGAGAAATTTTTATTCCAAGCGTATTCAAGCCCAGCTGTGGCTTTGATTTTTGAAACATAAGGAATTCTCATGCCGTCATTAACACCTTTAGAAATTTTAGCATCAAGATAAGTTAGACTTTCTCTAAAGATTAAATCATCATCTAAAAAATTTTGACTCAGGCTTAATTCTACTCCTAAACGGCGAGTTTGATCTATATTATAATATTTCCACCAAGATCCACTAGTAGAATGAGGGTTTCCAAGATAAGAAATTTCATCTTTGCTTAGGGTGTAAAATAAAGTTAGATTAAAGCCGTAAAAATCCCACCAAAAATCATCAATACCTAGTTCAAAGGTATCAAAGATCTCAGGATTTAAATTTGCAGAATAATACTTTTGTGAATTTTTATCCTTGTTGACAAATTGTGCTGGACTTGGAGAGACAAAACCTCTTTCGTATTTGATATAAAGCTTTCCTGTGTCTGAGTATTTAAAATTTGGAGTGATTTCAAAGGCGAAGTTATGACTTGTATCATCGGTTGAAAAAAGTTCTGGAGTGCTTGGTTTAGGAATGTTTGATATAACCATATTGCTAGTGTAATTTCTATTTGTGTCATAAAGACTATATTCATATCTTGCTCCACCTGAAATACTAAAAATATCGTTAAATTCATGAGAATCAAGAGCGAAAATAGAATGGCTTTGTTTAGTCATATCCATAAGCGTTGTCATGGTGTGACTCATTTGAAATTTGCCGGCATTTACATCATAATGAATAATGCTTGTTCTTTTTGCATCATGGTTTGCAAATTCATAACCAAAAATAAAATAAGAATTATTTGCATAATTTAGTTTGTTTTTTAAACTTATCCCTGTAAGCGTGTCTTCAAAACCACTTCCATTTTGATATACAGGGACGCTTAGCCCCATAGAGCTCATTTCAGAAACATCTTTTAGATAGTTGATCTTTTGATTTTGCCAAAAAGCTTCTAGGTTAAATTCCCATATATCATCAAAATAGTAATGATAATCCAAAGAAATTTCAGGGCGATTGATTTGTGTGATATTGTCACTATTGCCTTTTTGAGTTGGATCGCTTTGAGCTTGTGCTTTTGTTAGATAGCCACTGCTGGTATTTTTGCTTTTAAAATAATTATACCCCAAAGTTAAATCGCTATTATCATTGATATCAATATAGGTTTTTGTGTTGATAAAATAACCTTTTTCATTATAACCTTCTTGATATCCATCAAGGTTAAAACTTTGTATATCAAAGCTAAAGGCTAAATTTTCATTTATTTGTTTGGAGCCATTGATACCTAAATTTCCACCTATTCCACCATGATCATAAGCACTGCTTTTTAAATTTATAGCAAAAGCATCTGATTTTTGTTTTTTTGTAATGATATTAATCACGCCCCCTCTAGTACCACTTCCATAAAGCACAGAACCACCCCCAGGTATGATTTCTATGCGTTCTACATTATCTAAATTGATACTATCTAGCGGGGTTACACCATGGGAATTATCAAGAACATTAATAGCACGCCCATCGATCATAACTTTTACAGCTATATTGGATTTATCTCCTTGTCCACGCATATCTATATTGCGTCCAAGTCCAAAGTTTACAAAACTAATGCCCGAAATTCTTTCTAAGGCTTGTTCTAAGGAAACATAACCTTTATTTTGTAGATCTTTGCCTTCTATGCTGATTACATTGCGTAAATTTGAGTCCGCATCTTGCTCAAAACCTATTGCACTAACAACAACTTTTTGTAGATTGATAGCTTCATTTGACTCTTGTGCATTTAAATTAGTTATTAGTAATAATGCAAATAAAGATAATTTAAAAACTTTTTTATTTGGGTACAAATTTTACTCCTTAAATAAAATAAATAATGATAATTTATATCATAATAATTTAGAAATAAATTTATCCTTTATTAACTTAATTTGGTATAAATTTTTGTTAAAATAGATAATTTTTATATTTTAAGTGCTTTTTAATTTGATAATTGATACCATTTTTTTTAATATTTTATTTTAAAGTCAAGAAAGGATAAAAATGAATTTTGAAAGCATTATTTCTCATATGAATGATCATCATAAATCAAATTTAGTTGATCTTTGTAAAAAATTTGGTGGTATTGAGCAAGTGCAAGATGTTTTTCTAAAAAGTGTTGATTTTAATGGCTTGGATCTTGTTTACAATGATAAAGAAAATTTACGAGTGGAATTTCCTAAAAAAGCCGATGAAAACACGATTAAAGATACTATAATATCCCTTTGCATGAGTGCAAAGAGCGAGCAAAATTTTAGTGGCGTAGAAAAAGAATTAAATGAATTTATGCTAAGTTTTAATTCTGTAGCTTTGGCAACTTTAAATGCAAATGGAGAAGTTGTTTGCTCGTATGCACCTTTTGTAAGCACACAATGGGGAAATTATATTTATATAAGTGAAGTAAGCGAACATTTTAACAACATCAAAGTAAATCCAAACAATATAGAAATAATGTTTTTAGAGGATGAGAGTAAAGCTGCTTCTGTTATACTGCGCAAAAGATTGCGCTATAGAGTAAATGCAAGCTTTTTAGAGAGAGGTGAAAGATTTGATCAAATTTATGATGAGTTTGAAAAACAAACCGGAGGAGAAGGAGGCATTAAAACTATACGCAAGATGCTTGATTTTCATCTAGTAAAGCTTGAATTTAAAAAAGGACGCTTTGTAAAAGGTTTTGGTCAAGCTTATGATATAGAAAATGGAAATGTTACACATGTAGGTGCTAGTGGAAATCCACATAAATTCCCACATAAGCATTAATTTGTATAAAATCTTATAAATTTTGTTCTTGTAAAGCTTGGGCTTGATGATGAGTGATTAAAGGTTCTATGATTTCATCAAAAAGCCCATCTTGCATAATGGCATCTAAGCGATATAAAGTAAGATTTATTCTATGATCACTGATACGATTTTGTGGAAAATTGTAAGTGCGAATGCGTTCGCTTCTATCTCCGCTTCCTACTTGTGATTTTCTTGCTTCACTTTCTTTTGCTAGTCTTTCACTCTCTTGCATTTCATAAAGCCTTGCTTTTAGGACTTTCATCGCACTTTCTTTATTTTTGTGTTGGCTTTTTCCATCTTGATTGACTACAACTATACCTGTAGGGATATGAGTGATACGAACAGCCGAATCAGTAGTATTTACACTTTGTCCACCATGTCCTGAAGATCGCATAACATCAACTTTAAGATCGTTTGGATTGATTTCGATTTCTATATCATCAACTTCTGGCATTACTGCCACGGTGATAGCAGAAGTATGCACGCGTCCTTGGGATTCTGTTTGAGGAACTCTTTGAACACGGTGCGTTCCACCTTCATATTTAAGTCTTGAATAAGCCCCTGTTCCTTTAACAAGCATGATGATTTCTTTAAATCCACCTACACTTCCTTCGCTAGAGCTTACAATCTCAAGTTTATAGCCGCGATTTTCAGCATATCTTGCATAAGCTTTTACAAGATCTCCTACAAATAAAGATGCCTCATCGCCACCTGTGCCTGCACGAATTTCAAGAAAAATATTTCTTTCATCATTGGGATCTTTAGGAAGAAGTAAAATTTTAATCTCTTCTTCAAGTTTTGGTTTTAATTCTTCTAAAATTTTTAGTTCTTCTTTTGCAAGTTCCCCAAGTTCTGGATCGTTTAGCAAAGCTTTATTTTCTTCTATATTGTCTAAAGTTTTTAAATACTCTTTAGCTTTTAAAACGATAGGTTCTAAATTTTTTTGTTCTTTAGAGAGTGTAGTCATTTTACTGATATCGTTGAGTATATCAGAACTGCTAAGAAGAGAATTTAACTCTTCAAAGCGTTTTAAAAAAGGATCTAGTTTGCTAGCTAACATTAAAAACTATATAGAAAATTATGCGATTTTATTTACTAAAAGGGCTAAGCGGCTTACACGGCGAGAAGCAGTTTGTTTTTTAATGAAACCGCGACTTACCATAGCATGAATGCTTTTATTAGCTACTTTTAAAGCTTCATTAGCAGCATTTTTATCTCCATTTGCTGCAGCTTCTCTTACGGCTTTAGTTATATTTTTAAGTCTTGTTCTATAGAATCTATTTCTTTCTGTTTTTTTAATAGTTTGTCTTGCTCTTTTTTCAGCAGATTTATGGTTTGCCATTTATATTTTCCTTTTTTGAAATTAAAGACTAAATTATATAAGAATAAAATTTAAAATTTAATTAATTTAAGCAAAATTTCAAAGTAAATCTTTTAAATTTATATCCCAAAAAACTAAATTAAATTTAAGTAAAAATCCATAAATTACCGCACTTAAAAGTCCAGCAAACAATCCTGCTAGCATATCATCAAGCATTACACCTAGTCCGCCTTTGACTTTTTTATCTATCTTGCCAATAATAGAAGGTTTTGTAATGTCAAAGAGTCTAAATAAAACAAAAGCCAAAATAAAATTGACTATCGAGTTTTCAACGCTTGCTGCAATAGCACAAGCAAGAAAAACCCCAGCAACTTCATCGATAACTATGTGTTTGTCATCGTGAATTCCTGTTTTTTTTTCATAATCATCTATAACACGAATACTTGCAACAAAAATTAAAATGCTTAGTAAAAACAAAGTATTAATCCCAAGATATTTAAGTATAAAAAAAGCAGGTATTAAAGCAGCGATAGTACCAAAAGTCCCACTTGCCTTTTTTATAGAACCTGAATAAAAAAAAGTTAAAAATAATTTTTGCATTTTGTTACACCATATAAGACATTTGATGAATTTCTAAAAGTTTTTGATAAAATTCTTCATCATTTTTGTATTCTAAAATTCCATCAGTTGGAAAAAGCTCATTATAAATTTTTTGCATATTTTTTAATCTATTTGGAAAAAGAGAAGTTAAAATAACACTAGATACTTCCTTACGCATGAAAATTGCTGGAGGAATGATGCCCACTCTTAACAAATCTTTTAAAGACTGAGAATTATAGTGCAAATGGTGATGACAACCATGAGGGCAAGATCTTGTGCTAACAATCATGCGACATTGATCGCAAAATACAAATTCAGGCAAAACAATCACTTCTATGCCATAGTCCTTGGAAAAATCATCAAGTATGGTTTTTGGTTGATTATCATCATAAAACATTCCAAGTCCTGTATGATTTTGTCCTACTACTAGTTTGGTACAACCTAGACTTTTTGCGATAATGCTTTCTAGGCCAGGATTTAAATGAGCGTGAAAAATATTAATATTTTTTAATGGAAAAATGAAAATTCTATCCGGTGGAAGATAGTTTTGAATAAATTTTTTCAAATAAGCTTCTTTAAGTTCGAATTCAAACCCATTTGCATCAAAAGATTCTACAAGAAAAACTACAACTAAATCTGCTTTATCAATAGTCCAACGAAACATTCTTTCATGGGCACGATGCAAAGGATCAAAACTTGAAACTATAGCGGTAATTTTTTGTGCATTAAGATTGTTTTTGATTTGTTGAAAATTTTCTTTTATTTTTTTAATTTGAGAATTGTAAATTTCTATTTTTCCACTTATGCAAGTTGTCCCCATATCTTCTAAAGAGCAAGTGTTAGGACTGAAAATATCAGAAAAATTTTTATTATTTTTAAATTGGCTTTTAAAATCTATATGTCCTACTACTTTTTCATCTAGTATTAGATCGATTCTATCGCCAGATTTTATATCATTTAGTGCTTCTTCAGCATTTTTTGGTGCAAAGCTTAAGGGATAGGGAAAACTTTCTCCTTTAAATTTTCCTGATTTAATGATTTCATTGACTTCTTTTTCATTCATTAAATGAGTGCAAGTGCCTAGCAAACCTTCTTTAATAAGTGATAAGATGCCAAATTCATTTTGATCTATGGTAATGTTTTTATTTTTTCTTGCTGATTTCATATTTCTTCCTTTTTTCCCATAAAGATTTACGTGAAATGCCTAATTTTTTTGAAAGATCAGTATCAGGAAATATATTTTGGTAGTTTATAATAACATATTTTACATACTCATCTATGGTTAAAATTTCATTGCTATCGATATTTTTTTCATTATCATTTAAATTAATGCAGTTTATTTTTAAATCATCTGTATTTGAATTGGTATGCAAAATAACATTTTTGTTTTGTATAAAATCTAGGAGTTTTTCCTTTTCTGCTGCTTTTAATGCTTGAAAATTACTCAAAAATAAGAGATTGTTTTCTGTGGGAAGTTTCATAACTTTTTCAACTGAATTTGTAGATGTTAAATCAATAAAAGAAAGAGTAATGTCACATTCATTTGCATAATTAAAAACAAAAGCATCAGCACTGCTTTGCTTATTGGATTTTAATATCAATGGAAGTTTTAATTTTTTATAATTATACTCTGGAATTTTGATTGTTTCTAATCTTGATTTGATATAGCTTTGATAAGCTTTATTAAGGATTGAAAGTTTTCTAAAATCTTGATAATGCTTTATTTTTCTAATCAGCTCTTCTATCATAAAGGGTTTTTGAATATAATCACTAGCACCTAATTTCAAAGGATTTGAAACTGTATCTGTGCTTATATAAGAAATAAGCAAAATAATAATACTATGCTTAAACTGACCTACGGCTTTTAGAAAATTATTAGTATTTGTAGAAAGCAGTACAATATCATAGTATTTTGCACCATTGTATTCATCAAACGAGTTTATAATTTCACAGCTATATCCAGCATCACTTAGTTTAATGCTAATGCTTTGCGCTAGATAAATTTCATTTTCAATAATTAAAACTTTCATAATCTTGTCCAATCAAAATATTTTAAATTTACACTACTAAGCACCGCCATACCTTCTTTTCTTCCAATAAAACCCAATTTTTCCGTTGTTGTGGCTTTAACATTGATTCTAAATTCATCTAAATCTAAAGTATGAGCTATATTGCTTTGCATAGCTTGTTTAAAGTCTTTAAGTTTAGGGCTTTGTGCCATGACGCAAATGTCTATATTAATGAGTTCAAAACCTATTTCTCTGACTCTATCATAAGCCTGTTTTAAAAGCTCCATGGAGTTGGCATTTTTAAATTTCATATCAGTATCAGGATAAAGCTCTCCTATATCTCCAAGTCCTGCAGCACCTAAAATCGCATCGGTTAAAGAGTGAGCTAAAACATCTCCATCGCTGTGTGCTTTAAGCCCCATAATAGGATGAATTTGCACTCCTGCTAAAAGCAAAGGGCGATTCTCTCCAAATTCATGCACATCAAAACCATTGCCAGTAAAAATTTCAAAGCTAGGTTTAGGTAAATCAAGCTTTTTAAGATCTTCTTTAAAGGTTAGTTTTCTTGCATTTTCTTCACCTTCAACAAACCAAATTTTTCCACCCATTGCAGCTATAGCTGTACTATCATCTGTAAATTCTAGGTTTTGATCCAAAGCTTTTTTAAGCAATTTGGTTTTAGAAATTTGAGGGGTTTGAATGAGTTTGATTTTTTCTCTTTGTAAGGCTTCATTGTTAAAAAGTGTTGTATCTGCAACTTTTAAAGCAGGGGTAATACAATCTGCTTTATCTAAATTTTCAATCAAACGATCAAACAAATTTTTACTCACCAATACCCTTGCTACATCACTTACCATAACAAATTCACTATCTATGAGCGCTAAGGCTTTTTTTAAGGATTCTGCTCTGGTATCACCACCTTCTATAAATTCATAGTTTTTAGCAAATTTTTTCATATAAGCGATATTACTAGAGGTAACAACTATTTTTTTAAAAGGATAAAAAGAGCTTAAATTTTTTGTTGCATAAAGCCAAAGAGGGTCATTTCCAAGTCGTAAAAATTGTTTTTTTACCTTTGTGTTAAAACGAGTAGAATTTCCAGCTGCTAACATAATGAGGCTCATTTCACTCATTTTTTCATTCCTCTTTTTAATATTGTTGGTTTTTATAATGTTACCATATTATACACTTATAAAAAGCTAAATTTTATCATTTTATTAGTAAAATTGATTTTTTTAAAAGATAAGGAAAAAACATGAAAGAACAAATTTTAGAGAAATTAAAAACTGTAAAATATCCTGGTTTTGAAAAGGATATAGTGAGTTTTAACTTTGTAAAAGATATTAAAATTCAAGATGATGGTGTATTCATTGATATAGAAATCGTTTCAGCAAATCCTGAAGTAGTTAATGAAATTCGTAAAAATGCTACTGAAGCTTTATCGAGTTTGGCTTTAAAAAATATCGAACTTAATATCATCACTCCAAAAATTCCTGAAGAAAAAAGTAATTCAAGAAGTGGAAAAAATATCGCTCCACAAGTAAAAAATTTCATCATGGTTTCAAGTGGAAAAGGTGGTGTGGGTAAATCTACAACTACAGTAAATTTAGCAATTTCCATGGCTAAAATGGGAAAAAGAGTAGGTATTTTAGACGCGGATATTTATGGGCCAAATATTCCAAGAATGCTAGGTGAAACCAAAACTCAGCCTGAAGTAGTAGGGCAGAGATTAAAGCCTATTTTAACTCATGGTGTTTATATGATGAGTATGGGGGTTTTGATCGAAGAGGGTCAAGGTCTTATGTGGCGTGGAGCTATGATTATGAAAGCAATCGAGCAACTTTTAGCTGATGTGATTTGGCCTGAACTTGATGTATTGTTTTTAGATATGCCTCCAGGAACAGGTGATGCGCAAATTACTTCTGCACAAAGTATTCCTATTACTGCAGGAGTTTGCGTAAGCACACCTCAAACCGTATCTTTAGACGATAGTAAAAGAGCTTTAGATATGTTTAATAAACTTCACATTCCTATAGCGGGTGTGATTGAAAATATGAGTGGATTTTTATGTCCTGATAACGGTAAAGAGTATGATATTTTTGGCAAAGGAACAGCTGAGGATATGGCAAAAGCTTATAAAAGTGAAGTTTTAGCACAAATTCCTATAGAAATGATAGTAAGAGAAGGTGGAGATGAAGGCAAGCCTGTGAGTTTTTATCACCCTGAAAGTGTGAGTTCAAAGCGTTATTTAATGGCGGCTGAAAAAATTTGGAGCTTTATAGAAAAGATTAACAATGAAGGCGGTGCGGATAATTCTGCTATACAACCTGTGATGAATGGAAAAAGTGCGTGTTCGCATTAAAAATTAAGTGGATAAGGAAAAGAAAATGATTAATACTAAAGAAGATTTTTTACTTTTAATCAAACAAATTGAGCAAAAAAGTGGTTATAAAAAACCTAAAGCTTTTGGTATGGCAAGGCTTGATAGAGGACAGTTGAATAAAAATAAAATCTTACAAGCAAGCTTTGCTTTGATTAATTACGAGCAAAATTTTGGCTCAGCAGCAATTATGCTTGAAGCTTTTATGCAAAGGGGTGTGGAGATTGATTTTAATGCGAGTGAGTTTGTACAAACTTTAAAATTAGAAGATATTGATTTTGCACTTTCTTGTTTTAAACCTTTTTTAGAAGAAGAGGGGCATCAAAATATTGATTTATTAAAGATTATCAAAGATAAATTTAAAGACGATGAATTTGCTTTTGTTTGTCTTTTTGAGGATAAAGAACCTTTAAGTGTAGAAAGTGTTTATCTAAAACTTTATTTGCTTTCTACTAAAAAAGTACCTTTAAGAAGTATCAATCTAAATGGAGCTTTTGGACTTTTAAGCAATGTAGCTTGGAGTGATGATAAGCCTATCGAGCTTGAGTATTTAAGAGCAAATGAAATGCGTTTAAAAATGAGCAATCAATATCCAAAAATCGATTTTGTTGATAAATTCCCAAGATTTTTAGCGCATATTATCCCTGAGGATAATACAAGAATTTTAGAAAGTTCCAAAGTAAGAATGGGTGCATCTTTAGCAGCAGGAACAACCATCATGCCAGGGGCAAGTTATGTGAATTTTAATGCAGGTACAACAGGAGCTTGTATGGTTGAAGGGCGTATTAGCTCAAGTGCTATAGTAGGAGAAGGTTCTGATGTGGGTGGTGGAGCTTCGATTTTAGGTGTTTTAAGTGGAACAAGTGGCAATGCTATAAGCGTAGGCAAGGCTTGTCTTTTAGGAGCTAATTCAGTTACAGGAATTCCTTTAGGGGATAATTGTATAGTTGATGCAGGTATTGCGGTGTTAGAAGGAACGAAATTTTTACTCAAAGATGCTGAGGAACTTGCTAAACTTAATCCTTATTTTTCTTTTGATAAAGAAATTTACAAAGGCTTAGAGCTTAAAGGTTTAAATGGGCTACATTTCCGTCAAGATTCTATAAGTGGTGCTATGATAGTGGCTTTAAATAAAAAAGCAGTCAAACTTAATGAAGCCTTGCATTGATACAAATTTATTTACATAAAGCTTTAAGCTTTATGTCTTTCTTTCAACTTTGAAATCACATCTGAGAAACTAAGATTTGCATCTGCAAGTAAAACACTTAAATGATACATTAAATCCGCTGCTTCACAAATAAGCTCTTCTTTATCTTTTACTGTCGCTGCTAAAGCTGTTTCTACGCCTTCTTCACCAACTTTTTGTGCGATGCGTTTTGTACCACTTTTGAAAAGTTTTGCTGTATAAGAAGTATTTTCATCGGCATTTTTTCGTGCATTAATAAGCTTTTGAAGTCTGGCTAGAAAAACAAAATCTGCATTTTTAGAAATTTTTTCAAAACAAGAAATATTGCCCGTATGACAAGTAGGCCCTACAGGATTTGCTAAAATTAAAAGCGTGTCATTATCACAATCTAAGCTTAAATCTATGATATTTAAGAAATTTCCACTTTCTTCACCCTTCATCCAAAGACGCTGTTTTTTGCGTGAAAAAAAGACTACTTTGCCACTTTCTAAGCTTTTTTCTAAGGCTTCATTATTCATAAAGCCTAGCATTAAAACTTCGCAAGTTTTTGCATCTTGGATGATGACAGGTAAAAGATGATCCACTTTTTGCCAAGCAATTTTTTCATTAAGTTCTTTGAAATTTTGCATATTATATCCTTATACTTAAGCCTTGATTTTTAAGATAAAATTTTAATTCTTTAATGTCTATAAGTTTTTGATGAAAAACATAAGCAGCTAAAGCCCCATCTATGCCTAGTTTAAAAGCTTCTAAAAAATGCTCCATTTTTCCTGCTCCCCCACTTGCGATCAAAGGTACTTTACAAATTTTATATACAGCTTCTAATTGTTCTAAATCATAGCCATTTTTAACGCCATCTTGATTCATCATATTTAAAACAATTTCGCCTGCACCTAGATCTTGCACTTCTTTAACCCATTCTAAAGTGCTTTTTCCACTATGCTTGCTTGTTTTTTCATCGCCTGTGTATTGAAATACTTTTAAATTTCCATTTTCATCTTTGAAACTATCAATCCCTACTACTACGCATTGCACGCCAAAGCTTTTAGCAAGGCGTGTGATTAGGCTTGGATCATTTAAAGCAGGAGAATTGATAGAAATTTTATCTGCCCCATTAGCTAAAAGTTCAGCCGCATCTTCTTCGCTTTTAATACCCCCTGCAACACAAAAAGGAATATTAATATTTTTTGCTACTTCACTTACCCATTCTCTTGATATGCGTTCTTTTCTAGCGCTTGCAGCAATATCATAAAAAACAAGCTCATCAATACCATTTTGAGAATAATACCTAGCAAGCTCTATGATATCTCCCATATCTTTATGGTTTTTAAATTGTGTTCCTTTTACTACTCTGCCATCTTTGACATCTAAACATGCAATTATGCGTTTTGTAAGCATCTTATCCCTTCTTCTACGCTAAAAACTCCGTCTAATAAAGCTTTTCCTACGATAACCCCACTACAAATTCCTTTTAAGTTTTCAAGGTCTTTTAAGCTTGCTACTCCACCACTTGCCTGAATGCAAATATTAGGAAAAATTTCATGGATAAGTTTGTAAAGTCTTATATTTACTCCTTGCATGGTGCCATCTTTTGAAATATCTGTGCAAAGTATGTGTTTTAAGCCTTTATTGCTATAAAAATCTAAAACTTCCATAAGCTTCTTATCGCTTGCTTCTTGCCAAGCATTTACAGCCACAACATAATCTTCTTTTAAAATCGTATCTAAGGCTAAAACTATAGTTTCGCTACCAAATTCTTTTAAAATTTCAAGACATAAAGTCGCATCTTTAATCGCCATAGATCCTATAACTACTCTTTTTACTCCACAATCAAGCAAAGCTTTAACTTCTTCTTTAGAGCGTATGCCTCCACCTACTTGCAAATTGACATTGACTTCTTTGGCTAATTTTTCTATCAAAGCAAGTTGTCTTTTGCTAGGATCTTTTGCACCTGTAAGATCTACAAGATGAAGTTCTTTCGCTCCTGCTTTTTCGTATTCTTTGAATTTTTCCAAGGGATTGTATTTATATACTTTTTTTTGTTCATAATCCCCTTTTACAAGACGCACCACTTCGCCATCTATAAGATCGAGTGCGGGTATGATTTGAGTCATCCTATATCCTTAATAAAATTTGAAATTAAAATTTCCCCCGCTTCACTGCTTCTTTCAGGGTGAAATTGCACCCCGTAAAAATTATCTTTCATTACGCTTGCGCTAAATTTTTGCGAATACTCACAATCTGCTATAGTGTATTCTCCAAGTCCTACACAATAACTATGCACAAAATAAAAATAAGCCCCTTCTAAGCCTTTAAACAAAGCATGAGAGCTATGAACTTGATTCCATCCCATATGTGGAAAAGTAAAGCCTTCTTTAGCTTTAAATTTTTGGGTTGTAAAATCTATAAGTTTTAAGGTTTCTTGATTTAATTCTTCAGAAAAATTTCCTAAAATTTGCATACCTAAACAAATACCAAGCAAAGGTTTTTTGGTATTTTGAATAAAATCAATAAGATTAAATTGTTCTAAATTTTTCATCGCTTCTTTTGCGGTACCCACTCCAGGTAAAAAAAGCTTATCCGCACTTTCAAGCTCTTTTAAATCCCTACTGATAGTTGCATTAAAACCTAATCTATCCAGACAAAATTTCAAAGATGCCAAATTCGCACAGGCTGTATCGATGATGATGATTTTCATATCACTCCTTTAGAGCTGGCTAAATTTTCACTTTCTATTTTCACTGCCATTTTCAAAGCTTTTGCAAAGGCTTTAAAAAGCCCTTCGGCTTTATGATGATCGTTTTTGCCTTTAACTTTTAAATGCAAACTTATACCCATAGCATAGCTTAAAGAATAAAAAAAGTGCTCGATCATTTCTGTGCTTAAAGCCCCTAAATGAGATTTTTTAAATTTGGCTTTATAGACTAAATGAGGACGATTGCAAAAATCCATCGCACAACTTGCCAAACACTCATCCATAGGTAAAGCAAAACCATATCTTGCAATGCCGATTTTATCCCCTAAGGCTTTTTTGATACAAGCTCCAAGTGCTAAGGCTACATCTTCAACGCTATGATGCTCATCGATTTCTAAATCCCCTTTGCAAGAAATTTCAAGCCCTATGCCTCCATGTACAGCGATTTGCTCTAACATGTGATCAAAAAAATCAATACCTGTTTTAATGCTAATCTTACCCCCATTTAAGCACACTTTCACTTTTATATCTGTTTCTTTAGTAGTTCTTTGATAACTCGCGCTTCTAAAAGAACTTAAAATTTCATTTTCTATTTCTTTCCAAGAAAGTTCGCCGTATTTTAAACCACGCACGCCTAAATTTGAAGCTAAGATCATATCACTCTCACGATCTCCGATAACAAAACTTTGCTCCTTATCATAAAGTTCGTGCTTGATATATTCTTCTAACATAGCAGTTTTAGGTTTTCTGCAAGTACAATTTTCATTTTCAAAATGCGGACAAATAAAAATATCTTGAAATTCTATACCGCAACTTTTTAAAATATCAAGCATTTTTTCATGAGCGATTTCAAAATTTTCCTTTGGAAAACTTGGCGTTCCAAGACCATCTTGATTACTTACCATGACAAATTTAAATCCAAAATTTTTTAGTTTTAAAAGAGTAGGAATAGCATCTTTTTCAAAACGCAATTTTTCAAGAGTATCGATTTGAAAATCGCTTTTTGGCTCCTCTATTAAAGTGCCATCTCTATCTATAAAAAGGATTTTTTGACTCATTTTAAGCTCTCTAAACGAAAAGTTACAGCGTTTTTGTGTGCGTCTAAATGCTCATTTTGCGCTAAAATTTCAACACTTTTACCCAAAGCTAAAAAACCTTCTTTACTTAATTCTTGAACGGTCATTCTTTTACTAAAATCTGCCAAACCTAAACTAGAATGCGTTTTAGTAAGTCCATAAGTAGGTAAAACATGATTTGTCCCGCTTGCATAATCACCCATAGACTCCGGAGAATAAGCTCCTAAAAATACCGATCCTGCGTGTTTTACACCTTTTAAAAGTTCTCGTGGATTTTGAGTTTGTATGATCAAATGTTCAGGGGCATAAAGATTTGAAATTTCCAAGGCTTGATTTAAATCTTTAGCTATGATAATGCGTGAATTAGCAATGCTTTTGTTTGCAAGTTCTTTACGAGATAAAAGTTCTAATTGACTTTGGACTTCATTACTTGCTTTTTGAGCAAAATCTTGACTTAAACACACTAAAATCACTTGAGAATCTGCACCATGTTCAGCTTGTGAAAGCAAATCACTAGCTACAAATTTTTCATTAGCCAAATCATCAGCTATTACTAAAACTTCACTAGGTCCTGCTTGCATATCAATAGCTGCTCCGTTTATATCGCTACTTACTTGACGTTTTGCTTCGGTTACAAAGGCATTTCCTGGGCCAAAAATTTTATCCACCTTTAAAACACTTTGTGTACCATAAGCCAAAGCTGCTATAGCTCCTGCACCACCCATTTGATAAATTTCATCCACGCCGCAAAGTTTAGCACAAAAAAGCACGGCATCATTGATTTTTGCAGGACTTGCTAAAACGATTTTTTCACAACCTGCAATTTTTGCAGGGATAGCTAACATTAAAACCGTTGAAAACAAAGGTGCTAAACCCCCTGGTATGTAAAGTCCTACTTTTTCTATAGGGCGTGTTAAAACCTCACATTTAACGCCTTTTGTAGTTTCAAGAGCGATTTCATGTGGGATTTGGGCTTCGTGGAATTTTTTGATATTTTCATAAGCTACTAAAATAGCATCTTGTAAATCTTTATCCAAACGATTACTTGCTTGAATGATTTCTTCTTGAGTGATTTTAATATTAGAAATTTCAGCCTTATCAAATTTTAAAGCTTGTTCTACCAAAGCTTCATCGCCTTTTTCTTGCACTTCTTTAATGATAGAACTTACTATTTTTGAAATTTCATCTTTCGCACTTATAGCAGGGCGTTTTAACGCCTCTTCTTTTTGTTTTTCATCTAAATTATCATATACTAAAATTTGCATTTTTTACTCACTTTAACATTTTTTCTATAGGCAGAACCAAAATCGAACTCGCACCTTCTTCTTTTAAAGCCTCCATGGTTTCCCAAAAAAGATTTTCTTTACTTACCATATGTAAAGCTACATTTTTTTCATCGTGTGCTAAAGGTAAGATGGTTGGTTTTTCAACTCCTGGAAGTAGGGCTTGAATTTTATCAAGCTTTTCTTTTGGAGCATGAAGCATAATGTATTTAGATTCTCTTGCTTGCATTACTCCTGCTACACGCAACATAATTTTATCCACTAAAGCTTGTTTTTCTTTACTTAAAGCATTTTCTTTTTGAATCAAACAAGCACGAGATTCATAAATGACTTTAACTTCTTTAAGATTATTTGCTTGTAAAGTTGCTCCACTTGAAACAAGATCGCAAATTGCATCGGCTAAATTTGCCCTAGGAGCTACTTCAACAGAACCTGTAAGCATACAATTTTTATAATTAATCCCATTTTCTTTCATAAAACGCTTTAAAAGTTGCGGATAAGAAGTAGCTATCCTTAAGCCTTCAAAATCTTTCAAATTTTGAAATTTATTTTCTTGAGGTAAGGCAAGAGAAAGACGACAAAAGCCAAAATCTAGCTTTTTTAAAAGCTTATAGCTTGGATTTTCTCCTAAAGACTGGCGTTCAAGTTCATTTTCTTCTAAAACATTTTCCCCTATAATGCCTAAATCTACAACCCCATCAAAAATAAGCCCTGGAATATCATCATCTCTAACGCGTAAAATGTCTATAGGTAAATTTGTAGAAAAAGCGATCAAACTTTGTTCATGGATATGCATTTTAACACCACATTCTGAAAGAAGCACTATGGATTCTTTTGAAAGTCTACCTGATTTTTGTATCGCAATACGTAAACGAGTGTTTTCTTGCATAACATATCCTTGAAATTAAAAATTAAAAACTTATATTAGCATAAGTAGTTGAATTTTTAGCAAGGGTTTTGAAAAATAAATAAATTTAATTTTATTTAAAATAATTATTTAAAACTTTTTATTTTTAGGGTATTTAATTGAAGTATTAATCCTAGCAAAAGCTAGGATTTGATTAAGCTACAAATTCGATGAAAGCCATTTCAGCAGCATCACCACGGCGAATTCTTGTTTTGATGATTCTTGTATATCCACCATTGCGATCTTTGAATTTTGGAGCAATTTCAGTTACTAATTTATTAGTAGTGTTTTTATCTTGTAATAAAGCAAAAACTGCTCTATGAGTGTTAAAATCTCCAAGTCTTGCTCTAGTAATCAATCTTTCTACATAACCTCTTAATTCTTTAGCTTTTGGTAGAGTAGTTTCGATTTTTCCGCTATTTACTAAAGCTATAGTTAAATTTTTTAATAAGGCAGCACGATGAGATGAAGTTCTGCCAAGTTTTCTATATCCATGTTTATGTCTCATTCTTTATCCTTCGTTTTGTGCTTTTAATTCTGCGATTTTATTTTTAAGTATTTCTTTATTATCGCTAAGCTTAGAAGTTCCCACAGGAAAACCTATGCTTTCCATGATGTTTTTAATTTCATCAAGAGATTTTTTACCTAAATTTTTAAGCCCTGCAAGTTCACTTACACTCATCAAAGCAAGCTCGCCTATGTAAACCACTCCTGCTTTTTCAAGACAATTATAACTTCTAGCACTTAAATTTAAATCTGTAATGTTTTGCAATAATTTAGTATTTTCTAGTTCATTGCTTGTTGCTTGATTTTTAATTACACTTCTAACATTGGTAATTTTATCAAATACTGATAATTGTTTATACATAGCTTCTAGAGCATTTTGAAAAGCTTCATTTGGAGTGATTTGTCCATCAGTTGTTACGGTTAAAACCACTTTTTCATAATCAGGATTATCTTCAAATAAAACTTTTTCAATATCATAGGTTGCTTCTCTTACAGGTGTAAAGAAAGCATCTAAAGCTATAAATTTAGGATCATTTATAAGCTCTTTAATTTCTTCGCTTGGTACATAGCCAATACCTTTTTCAACGATCAATGTGAATTTGAGTTCAGCATCTTCGTTAATTGTTGCTAGATAGGCGTCTTTATTTGCTACTTCTACTTGATCATTATTTAGATCTTTGCCGTAAATTTCTTTTGAGCCTTTAAAGCTAAATTCTACTATTTCTTTATTTGATTCGCCTTTAATTTTAAAGCGTAGTTTTTTTAGATTAATGATAAAAAGTGCTACATCTTCAAGCATACCACGCATGCTATCAAATTCATGAGCTACGCCATCAATATGGATCGCAGTTGGAGCATATCCTATGGTGCTAGTGTAAAGCAAACGGCGTAAAGGATGGGCTAGGGTGATTCCATAGCCGATCTCAAAAGGCCAAGCACTGATTTTAGCCACAGTATCACTAATGTTTTCTATTGTAAATTCTGTTGGCGTATAAGCAGATGTTGTAATATTTTTCATATTTAGCCCCTATTACTTAGAGTAAAGCTCAACGATAAATCTTTCCTCAACCGGAATGACAACTTCTTCTCTCTCAGGTTTTCTTGTGAAAATTCCAAATCTCTTATCTTTTTCAACATCAACCCAAGCAACGATTCCAGTTTGTGCTGTAAGTTCGATAGCTCTTGTTATTTGAGGATTGTTTTTGCTTTTTTCGATGATTTCGATTTTAGCACCTGCTTCTACTCTAAAGCTAGGAATATCCACTCTTTTACCATTTACTAAAATATGTCCATGTGTTACAAGTTGTCTTGCAAAACGACGTGTTGTAGCAAAACCCATTCTATATACCACATTGTCTAATCTTTGTTCTAAAAGTTGGATAAGTAATACCCCTGTATTTCCTTCTCTTCTTGCTGCTTCAGCAAATAAACGACGGAATTGCTTTTCGCTTACTCCATACATAAATTTAGCTTTTTGTTTTTCTCTTAATTGAAGTCCATACTCACTAATTTTACCTTTTCTTGCTCCGTGTTGTCCTGGCGCATAAGGGCGTTTGTCTAGTGCACTTTTGCCAGCTAGTCTTCTTTCTCCTTTTAATGCTAAGCTAACACCAAAGCGTCTTTCTAATTTTTCTACTGGTCCTCTATATCTTGCCATAATATTCTCCTAAATTTTTCTTATATCTTAGACACGACGACGCTTAGGCGGTCTGCAACCATTGTGAGCTAATGGAGTGATATCTTTTAAGAAAGTTACTTTGATTCCTTCCATAGCACCTACACTCTTAACAGCAGTTTCTCTACCGCTTCCTGGTCCTTGTACTTTAATGCCTACTTCTTTAATTCCGTGTTCTTTTGCTTTATTTAAAGCGTCTTCTACTGCTTGTTGTGCTGCATAAGGAGTTGATTTTTTAGAACCTTTAAATCCTAAACCACCTGCACTACTCCAAGCGATAGCATTTCCCATTTCATCAGTCACTGTAACCATAGTATTGTTAAAAGTCGCACTGATATAAACAATACCTTTTGCTATATTTTTTTTAACTACTTTTTTCTTTACGATTTTTCTTTTTGCCATGATTTATCCTTATGATTTTGCACCAACAGTTTTTCTCTTACCTTTTCTAGTTCTTGCGTTTGTTTTTGTTTTTTGTCCGCGAACTGGTAAGCCTTTTCTGTGTCTTAAGCCTCTAAAGCTTCCTAAATCCATAAGTGCTTTAATATCCATAGCAACTTGTTTTCTCAAGTCCCCTTCAACCATATAGTTTTCTTGAATTTCTTTACGGATAGCTGCTGCTTCATCTTCACTTAACTCATGAACTCTTTTATCATAAGAAATTCCTACTTTATCTAGAATTTTTCTTGAAGTGAAAAGTCCTATACCATAAATATAGGTTAGTCCATACTCAATTCTTTTTTTCTTTGGTAAATCCACACCTGCAATACGAGCCATGTTTATCCTTGTCTTTGTTTATGTTTTGGATTTTCGCAAATAATGCGAACCACGCCTTTACGGCGAACTACTTTGCACTTGTCGCACATCTTTTTAACCGATGGTCTCACTTTCATGAGCGTCTCCTTGAATGAATTCCACTTGATTTACGACTACATCAGGTTTTATGAATAACCAACTATTTTCAAAATAAGTGGTGGATTTTAAAAATACTTCTTCATATAGTTCGATGTAATTTGTCGCAAAAACTCTAATTTTATCTAAAATTAGCTTTTAAATAACTTAGATTATTTATATCTAAAAGTTATACGCCCTTTATCAAGGCTATAAGGTGTAAGTTCTACTTTTACTTTATCACCTGGCATTATTCTTATATAATGCATACGCATTTTTCCTGCAATATGACATAAAATTACATGTTTGTTGTCAAGTTCAACCTTGAAATTTGCATTAGGCAATGCTTCAAGTACGGTGCCATCAATTTCAATTACATCATCTTTTGCCAAAATTTTCTCCTTTCATGAAATAAAAAGGCTATAATTTTAGCAAAAATTATTAAAATTTTTACTTAATTTTTAGTAATTTTTAAGTAATTAATCTAAAAATTCAGGTTCGATAAAAGATGCATGAGTCCCTATAACTTTGAGTTTTCTTTCTTTAAATTCTTTAAGTAGTTTTTCCCTTGTTTGTATAGCCTCATTTTGATCTATATCAAATTTTATAGCGATTTTAGGTTTTGGGATTTGTATATCATAAAGATGAAGTAAATCTCCCAAAAGACTATTTTATCATCAATTATGATAACATTTTGACCTGGGGTATGCCCGTAAGCAGGTATGGCTTTAATGCCTGAATTTTGAAAGATCAAATCTTTAGAGTGGTTAATAAATTCTATATTTTTAAGTTTAAGCAAGGTGTTTTTAATTTCTTGTCTATCGCTTTTGATCCAAAAATCATATTCTTTTTTATCGATTAAAATTTGAGCTTTTGGAAAAAGATTTTCTTCGCTCATTAAAGCTCCTATATGATCAGGATGTGCGTGTGTTAAGATAATATGAGTGATATCTTTAAATCGGTTTTGTGGATATGCAATTTTTCTTTTAATGTATCAATAGTATCTAAAAACCCTGTGTCTATTAAAGCATTAAAATTTGGATTTTTTATCAGAGCAATATTATGCTCATTTCTTTTGATTTTTGTGCGAGTTTTTTCTATAAAATTCTTATCTTCATCGCTTTGTGGCACTAAAAAAGAAAATAATAAATTTAAAAATTCATCATCAGATTGTTTAAGTGAGATTATATGGGTTTGATTTGAACTTTTGCTTGTGATTTTTTCTTCTAAAAAATAAAGATTGGTTTTTAAAAGAGTGATTATAAAATTAAACATATTTATCCTTAAATTTTTTAGATAATATTTTGAAAATGATTATAGTATAATAAAAACAATGTTTTTAAAAATTAAGGTAATTAATCAATGAGAAAATCAAAATTTGGAACAAAGGAAATTAAGATCTTAGGACTTTCTTCACTAGGAGGAACTTTAGAATTTTATGATTTTATTATTTTTGTCTTTTTTGCTGAATATATAGCTAATGTTTTTTCCTAAAGATATGAGTGAATTTTGGGCTTTATTGAATACTTATGGAGCATTTGCAGCTGGATATTTAGCACGTCCTTTAGGTGGTATAGTTATGGCACATTTTGGAGATAAATTTGGGCGTAAAAATATGTTTATGCTAAGTATTTTACTAATGGTTCTTCCTACCTTTGTCTTAGCTTTTATTCCAGGTTATGAAACTCTTGGGTTTTTAGCTCCTGTTTTATTGATACTTATAAGAATTTTTCAAGGTATAGCTATAGGTGGAGAGTTACCTGGAGCTTGGGTTTTTGTAAGAGAACATTGTCAAGAAAAACAAAAAGCTTTCTTTTTAAGCTGTTTAAATTCAGCTATGGCTTTAGGAATTTTGTTAGGAAGTATAGTATTTTTAATCATTAATGCTTTTTTTAGTATAGAAGAAATTGCTGCTTATGCATGGCGTATTGCTTTTTTTGTAGGTGGAATTTTTGGGATTATTTCTATTTATTTGCGTAGATTTTTGCAAGAAACTCCTGTTTTTAAACAAATGAAAAAAGAATCATCGCTTAGCTCTTTTCCACTTAAAGATTTATTTAAAGAAAAGGATATTGTAAAAAATTTATTTTCATCAATGATGATGACTTGGGTTTTAACAGGTTGTGTTATTGTGCTTGTTTTATTGATGCCTAAATTTATGCCTAGTATTTTAAATTTAAGTGGGGTTGAAGGAAGTTATTTACAGGTATTAGGAATTTTGGGAATAGCTTTAGGCGGGGCTTTTATGGGTTATCTTGTAGATAAATTTGGTTTATTTAAAATTTGCATTTTCTTTTCTTTAACTTTTGTATTTTTTTCTTTTTTATATTTTTATGCTTTATACGAGCTTAAAAATTTGGTTTTGGTGTGTATTTTGTATTCGATTGTTTGTTTTTTAGGTGGGATTAATGTGTTTGCACCTATTTTAATGAGTGAAGTTTTTAGAGCTAAAATAAGATTTTCAGGAATTTCTTTTTCTTATAATATTGCTTATGCAATTTCAGGCGGTATTACTCCGCAACTCGTTTTTTGGCTTAATACACTCGCGAGTAAAAATGAAAATCCATTTTTATATGGTATGAGTGTATATATGATTTTTTTAGCGTTATTGGCTATTTGTGCTGTTTTTATAGTAAAAGATAAAATAAAATTTTGATAATCACTCTTAAAATGTTATAATTAAAATTATATTTTGGAGTTTATAAATGCCTTTTATTATCGAATTACTTAAGCAAAATAAATTAAAGTTGATTTCTTTTTTGCTTTTTTCTTTTATTACAAGTGCTGTTGGAGTTTTAACTCTTGTTTTTATCAATGATTATTTGCTTAAAAATGCACAAAATATTCCTATTTTTTATTTTATTGTTTTGCTTTTGATATTTTTTATAAGTTCTACCATAGTTGAACTTGGACTTAGTATTTTTGGACAAAATTTTATTTTTAAAATGCAAAGACGCGTAGTAAAGCAGATCTTAGACACCCCTTTATTAAGAGTAGCTAAAGTAGGTAAGGCTAGAATTTTAGCTTCTTTGGGAAGTGATGTGAGAAATATATCTTTTGGGCTTTTAAGATTGCCTGATTTTTTACAATCAAGTATATTGATTTTATGCACTAGTGTTTATTTATGTTATCTTTCACCACAAATTTTTGCTTTGTGTGTGGTATGGATTATGGTTATTTTTATTACTAATAATTTTTTGATGATGAAAGTATATCAGTATTTTCGAAAGGCAAGGGAAAATGACGATGCTTTGCAAAATAATTACCAAAATATACTAGATGGACATAAAGAACTTTTGATCAATCGTGATAGAGCCAAGCTTTACTATGAAGATGAATTTGAAAATAATGCAAGATTGAAAAAGAAAAATAGTACTTTAGGCAATCTTTTTAACAATCTCTCAAACAACTGGACAAATGTAACTCTTTTGGCTTTAGTGGGTGTAGAGTTTTACTTAGCTTTAAAATTTGAATGGGCAAGTGTTGCAGATGCTACAACTATAGCTCTTTCTATTTTGTTTTTACGAACCCCTTTAGTATCTATGATAGGATCTTTTCCTACTTTGCTTTTGGCAAAAATCGCTTTGGATAAGATCGCAAAATTGGAATTAGATGATTATATAGAAGGTTTTAAAAAAACACATTATATTAGCGAATGGAAAAAAATTTCTTTTAGAAATACTCAATTTGCTTATGAAGAAAATTTTCACTTAAATCCTGTAAATATAGAACTTAAAAAAGGTGAATTGGTATTTTTAATAGGTAAAAATGGAAGTGGTAAATCCACTTTTTGTATGCTTTTGACAGGACTTTTTAAGCCAAGCAAAGGCGGAATTTATGTTGATGATACGCTTATAGATGATAAAAAGTTAGATGAGTATAGATCTCTTATTTCTGCTGTTTTTAGCGATTTTCATCTTTTTACTAAAACCTTAAATAAAGAAAATTTTGCAAGCGAAGAAAAAATTGCTTTTTGGTTGGAGTTTTTAGAACTTAAAGATAAAACAAGTGTCAAAGATAATGAACTGACCTTAACCAAACTTTCTACAGGGCAAAAAAAGCGTTTAGCTATGCTTATAGCCTTGCTTGAAGAAAGGGATATTTTAGTGCTTGATGAATGGGCGGCTGATCAAGATCCTGTTTTTAGAAGATTTTTTTATAAAAAACTTTTACCTTTGTTAAAAGAGCAAGGTAAAACAATTTTTGCTATCACACATGATGATGCATATTTTGATAGTGCTGATAGAATTTTCTTGGCTCAAAATGGTGAAATCAGCGAATTAAAGGGTGAGAATATAAAGGAATTGGCTAAAAATTTAGTAGAAAAATTTGATTAAAGCCCAAAATGGGCTTGTATTATTTATCATAGAGCTTTTTTTCTATATCGATATAAAATTCAGCAATTTTTCCATAAGCAACTTCCCAAGCTTTAAGAGTAGCTTCGTCAGGATTTAAAAGATTTTTAATAGCCTTTAAAAGGCAAGCTCCAACTATAGGATAATGCTCTTCTTTAACCCCTAAATTAACATGAGTTATGGCAACTTTATCAACAAAGCTTCTCATATTTTCTAAATTTTCTATATTTTTGGCTGCCATTAAAATCGCCATCGCTAAAGCTTTTGGTTGTTCTCCTGAAATTTGTTTTTCCATATTAAACATAGGTTTTACCTCAGGATAATCATTAAACATTATTTTATAAAACTCATTGGTTAAATCCTCTCCATTTTTTTGCAAAATAGGCACACAATCTTTGATGATTTGAATTTGTTCTTTTGTCATAATTTCTCCTTTTTATTGTAAAAGAGATATTTTATATCTTAAAAAGGAGAAAAAAATTGACTTGTGTTAAAATTGAGATATTTATAAGAAATTTTAATTTAAATATTTTTAAAATTTTGTAATTTCTTCTAAATGTTTTAAAATTTTTACCATTGCTAAGGTATCTAATTTGCAATATTCAAGCAAGGCTTTACGATACTTAACTTGTGTGTTTTGATCCATATTTTGCATAAGTTCAAAGCTTTGCATGGCTTCGTTTCCATTGTGGATCAATTCTAAGTCTTTGTAAGCTTTCTCCATATCAGGAATTAAAGCGGGTAGAACTTTTTTTATGGAATAACTCCCTTGCATTTTATAATGATAATAATCTTTGTTTTGAAAAGGAAGCATAAGATCTTTGATATTTTTTTCTATATTTAGCAAATACTCGCTCAATTCAGGATAAGTAATTGCTAAATTTCTTATCACACCTTTTTCAAAGCTAGCATTATAAGCAAGCACGCAAACATCTTTTGGAATATCATTGATTATTTTTTTTGCAAGTTCATATCTTGGATCAACTCCACACTCACTTAAAAATTCTTTATGTTCTAGTTTGTCTTTATGATCTATATGTAAAGAGTATTGAAAGGGAATCTGCATATAAGGTTTTATACCTTTAAATTCAGGTACAGCTTGCATAAAAGTTTCAAAATCTAAATGATATATAGGATAATTTAGAGTATCTAAAAATTTTTTAATATTGTCTTTGTTTATATAAATTTCTTTATTTAGCGAAGCTTTGATTTGAATTTGCTGATTTTCATTAAAGTTCGATAGATCTTTGATATCTTTTAAATCGATTATATTTTTATAATAAAATTCAAATTTTTTATTTGTATTAAGTCTTGAAATATTAAAAATATTTTCATTTTCACATAAATTTCTTTGTTTATTCCAGCAGTATTCATAGCCTTCGCACTCATAAGGATTAAAACAATGTGTTCCTATGTCAATATTTGGTTCTTCTTTTTTGTTTAAAATTTCTTCAAAATATTTTAAATTTTCTTTGACTTGTTCTTGATATAATAAAACTTCTTTTGTGATATCATTGATTATGAAAAGTTTATTTATATCAAGAAAATCTTCTCTAATGTATTCATTGTTTAAGTAGATTAAATTTACTTGTTTGATTTTATAATTTAAATTTGATAAAACATAATATTGCAAAGAACAATCATCTGTATAAATATTTTTTAAAGAAGTAGAGCTTTTAACCTCATTTATAATTAAACCCTCTTTGGTATTTTGCAAAATATCTATCATAACCAAAATATCGTTATAGCAAAAAGTAGCTTCATAAATAACTTCTTGATTGTTCTTTAATAATTGCCTAGTTTGCTCACATTTCTCATCAAAAGAACTGTTTTCAAATTTTATCTTTATGCCACTTGGAAAAAGTTTGTAGGCTAATTCACCTATTTTATTACCCGTGCTAAATTTAGCCAAAGCATTCTCATTCGGAGTACTTAATACTTCGTTTTTATAAGTGTTTAGCCATAAAGATTTAGCACATTGTATGCCTTTTGTATATTTTGATTTTGATAAAAACATTATTTGCCTTTTGGAAATTTTTTGGAAATTATATAAAAATTTATAGAGTAAAAGTATCTAATTTTAAGCTATGAAAATCATAGCTTAAAAAGATAAAATATTTGTAATTTTTTCTATTAGCTCTTTTTTTCTTCTTTCAAGAGAATTTACATCCCACTCGTTATAGTTATGTATTACATCTTGGGTTATTGTGTAGCAAGTTTTAACTTTATCTTTGTTTGCATAAATTTCTTTTTTTCTAGCAAAATCATAATTTAATGCTTGTACATTTTTTTTCATAGATAATAATGTTAAATTTGCTAAAGAATTAGTCCATTCTTCTCTTTCGTCTTCTGTAAATATTTTATCCCAATTATATTCTTTATATTTTATAGGCAATATATGTTCTATTTGTATATTTGCATCCAAAGGTATAAAACTATGATGATTATTATCTGTAGCAAAATATTCTAGCATTAATAAAATAGGTTTATCCCATTTGTTGCCATAAACATAATAATATTCTAAATTTTCTATATAATTTTCTTCCATGTTATTATTTTTTATATTTTCCAATATTTCATTTTTTATTTCTTGAATATTAGATTTTTCTTTTACTAGCTTTAAAATTCTAAAACTTGTTTGTTTTATTGTGGCAATGGTATTTCCAGCAATCCAATTTTTATAATAATAAGATAGTAATAATTTTTTAAGCTCATCAAAATACTCATAATTATTAAATAAAGCTGTTGTTAAAATACTAGTCCAATATATTTCATGTCTTAAATATCTTAATAGGTAGATATACTTATCTTCCATTTTCAATAAATCTATATATGATTTTGAAAATTTTTGTATATCATTAATTATTTCTAATGAATTTTTATTATTTTTTTTAAAATTATCTAATAATTCTTTATCCAATCTAGTTTTAGGATTTGAAGTTATGGTGTAATATAAATATGTATTTAATAACGAAAATAGCTCTAGCTCATTATTTTTAATATTGTCATATATAGAATTCCAAGTTGTTTTAAATATTTTTCTATCTTCATTATCTAACTCATACATTAATGATGATTTTAATATATCAACAGGGCTTAGTGGCATACCTCTATCATTTAAAACATTAAATATTTTAATAGCGCTATCTTGAGATGGACAAATTATAACTGTTAATACTACTTTTTCATATATCCAAATTATAAAATCATTTATCTTTATTTCTTTATATTCATTTAGTTTATTTTGTAAAAGGCTTTTAAAATAATAAGCATTTATAATATATTTATCATTTTTTAAGTCATTTTCTATTTTATTAATATTTTTAAATTCTTCAAATTTTATACCTTGTAAAATATTTTGTTCAAAACCATTTTGATTGTATTCATTTGTTAAAAATCTTAATTTCCTTTTCGTTTCTTCGTATCTGTCTTGAATGGATTTTAATATAAAATCTTTTGCTTTATCATTTATTTGTTCCCAATATAAGGCTTTAAAAACACAAGATAAAATTATGAAGGTAGTCATTCTTTGCTGACCATCTATAATATCAAACCTTTGATCTTTTTCATTATTCACTAAAACCAAAGAACCACAGAAATAATTTTCATTTTTATTATTTGTGTATGCATTAAATAAATCATCAATTAAATCTGATAAATTTTCTTTATCCCAAGAATATGGTCTTTGATAGTCTGGTACTTGATAGAATTTGCGATTATCTGCTAATATATCTTCCAAGCTACTTATATTGGCTTTTATTTCCATAGATATTCTCCTTAATTTAAATTTTAATATACATTGTATATAATTTTTAACACTTTGATTATAAATAAACATATATTAAGTAAAACTTAAATTGTAAAGACAAAGAATTATTAAAACGCCAAAATAAAGGATTAAAATGGCTTTAGCACTTGATAGTATACAAGAATATACTATTAAAAGAGGTAAAAAATCTTTTTGGATGTGTTTTAATATTCCAAATAATGATTTTTGTATCAATAAAACAAAATATGATAATTATTTTGATAAAAATAAGACAGATTATAAAGCTAGAAATGAATTTTTAGCTTTTATGAAAGAAAATTTTCCTAAAGTTGACTTATATAGGGTATTTGATACTGCTCCAATTGGGGTTTTAGTATATCCTTATTTAGGAAGTATTGCAGTCGATTGCGAAGAAGGAGATGAGGTTTATCAAGCCATAAATAGTAAATACGAAGATGAAAATCATATTCCAAAATCTATGGGTGCTGTTTTTTGGGAAATGAGTCTTGAAGTGGCGCAAGAATTATACGAAGCTAGAAAATTTGATTTTGATAATTTTTAAAAACATTGTATAAATATAAAGAAATTTTTTAAAATTATAAAATATCATAAATGATATTGTAGAAAATGCTTAAAATATAAAACCTTACTAGAATAAGCAAGGTTTATTCAGTCTTTTAAAAAAATCTTTCATTAGCATTATCAAAGCTTTGTAAAAATCAGATTTTGATTTATTATAAACATCAAAACTCCACATGTTAAACCAAGTAAAAAATTCTTCTTTTAAGAATTTTTGCAAAGTTATATCATCTTGTTTTTTGATTAAAAAACTAATAAATAATAATTCATTTATCAAGCTATCTGCAGGCTCTTCATTAAAAAAAGAAAAAAAGTTATTTTGCACAAAAATTTGCTTAATTTTATCAGAATTATGTGAATAAATTTCTTTATTTTCATCAAGATAAAAAGAAGCAAAAGGCGGTGCTTTTACATAATCAACATCGCTTAAAAACAAAGATGTAAAATCATTTGCTATTAATTTATCATCTTCGTTTGAAGATGATAAAAGCTTTAAAGCGGTGCATTGTAATTTGCTATTATTTTTTAAAAACCAATTTTGCCAGAGTTCTTCTTTTTTAAGTTTTTCTAGCAAAAAATGATTAGGTGGATTTTGCAAAAAATTGATAAATATATCTATTGCCAATTTTTGCATTAAGAATGTCCCAACATGATTTGAGTACTTATAAGTCCATAAAATAGCATTCTAGTGGTAAACACCCCTAAAAATGCACAAAGTAGGGCAAAATAAGCAAAAAATTTACTTTTAAATTTTTCATGTAAATAATTATGCAAATACCAAGTAACAATCCCAAGTCCTAAGAATGCAAAAGAAAGCGATATAAACCAATCATAGGTTCCACCTAAAAGTTCAAAAGGATTTACAAGCCCCATAATCCAAGTTTGTCCTACATGTAGGGTTTGTAAAACTATAGCAGTACTTAAAAGCCCTATGCCTATAAGTCCTGTAAAAAATGACATTTTTCTTTCATGTTCGCTATTTTCAAAAAAACAATAATAAACAATAGCACCTAAAAATATAGCACTAGCAAAAAAATAAAGCAAAGTGATCTTAAAATCCCAAGTAGGTACACTTTCTTGCATGGAGCCATAAGCTCCACTCATAAAGAAAAGTCCTAGAATTCCACATATTAGCGTAAGATAAAACACCCAATTTGAAGTTTTTAGATAAAGCAAAAAGCCCAAAGCACACACAAGAGATACAAATAAAATTTCATTATTCATCCAGCCTATGTGCCATTCATTGTTTGCATAAAAAACACCCATTCTATTTAATACATTAAAAATGTGTGTAATATCATTTAAATGAAAAAATGAAGGGATAAAAGCAGCTATCATTGCAATTCCTAAGGCTAATCCAAAAGACTTTAAATTTGCATAATTTTTGTAACCATTTATAAATGCAGGTGCATAAACCAAACTAAGTCCAATTACAGCTTGTGCTAAAATAGTAAATAATACCAAAGGTATTTCGCTTAAAATGTGATTAAATGATGTCATTTTTAACTCCTTGGTAGTTTTGAGGTAGATGAAAAATTGCACTTTTATTACCTGAAGGCAAACTATGTTTTTCAGGCACTATACATAAATTTGGATGCGTGATAGAAACATCAGGTAAAGGTGTGATAGAGGCTAAATTTCCATGTTCTTCTCTCAGTTTTGTTATATCGCCTGCTTTTAATGCTCTAAAAGGACAAGAGTCCACGCAAATTGGATTTTTACCTTCTTTTAATCTCTCATAACACCCATCGCATTTGCTCATATGACCACTTTCATGATTAAATTGAGGTGCGCCATAAGGACATGCCATAGCACAAGCTTTGCAGCCTATACACATACTATCATCGATTGCTACTATTCCCCATTTTATTTTCATTGTTGCACCAGTTGGACAAGCTTTAAGACAAGATGGATTAGAACAATGATTGCAAGAAATAGAAGTGTAGTAAGCAAAAACACTTTGCTCAAAACTTCCATCTTCTTTACAGGTCCAATTTCCCCCTTCAGTCTCAAACACACGGCGAAAATTAACCCCCACAGGCATGTTTTTATAATCCTTGCAAGAAAGTGAGCAAGTCCTACAGCCTACGCATTTGCTTTGATCTAGCATAAAACCAAATTGTGAATTTTCTTCTAATTTCATCTTTTTCTCCTTAAACTTTTGCAATTTCAACTAAAATAGAATGTTGTCCATTTCCTTTAGAAATAGCAGTTGGCACTATACTTGCCAAAGAATTCACACAAGTTCCTACATCGATACCATTTTCATATTTTGCCCATGCACCTTGTGGGGTTACTGCACAACCTGGTATGATTTTTGGAGTAACTTTTGCTATGCCTTGTATGATTCCTAAGTCATTTCTTACTTGCACCACATCGCCAGTTTTGATACTTCTTTGCTCTGCATCTATGGTATTTATCCAAATTTCTTGCGGATTAACTTCTCTAATTTGTGGAATTTCCCAAAAGCTAGAATGCGTTCTACCTTTGTAGTGATAGCCAAAAAATTGCAAAGGATACTTTTGTTTTAATGGATCCAAAATCCCTTCTCTTTGGCTTTCAAAAACAGGAATAGGCACTATTTGTTGTCCTTCTTTTAATTTCCAAGTTTTTTGCATTTGTGCGAGTTTTGTGCTATAAATTTCTATCTTTCCGCTAGGAGTTTTTAAAGGATTATTGATAGGATCTTTTATAAAACTTTGTAATGCCACTACAGGTTTTACAGGCTCAAATTTTACAAGTCCTTTTTCGCACATTTCTTCAAAACTAGGCAAAAGTGGATTTTTTTTCATACTTTCTTCATAAAGGTATTTTAGCCAATCTTTTTGTGTTCTTCCTTCGCTAAATTCTTTTTCTATGCCAAGTCTTTTAGCAAATTCAAGACACATTTTATAAATAGGTTTTGACTCACCTACGGGTTCAATGGCTTTTTGGCAATATATAATATAAGGTCTATTGCTATAATATCCTGAACTAGGTAGTAAAAAATCTTCTTGTTCTAATGTTGTAGCATCAGGTAAGATATAATCTGCGTAGTTATTTGATGGAGTTCTTGTTACATTAACATCTACTATACACTCACACAAATTCTCATCGCTTAAAATATCATGCACTTCTTTAATGGTGCTGTGCTGATTTGTAAGGCAATTTCCACTTATATTAAAAATAAATTTGATATTTTGTTTTAATTGTGTTGTACCACGTACTCCATCGCTAATATCTGTCATTTCTTTTCCACGATAAATGGCGTCTGTAAATAAAAAACAAGGAATAGAATCTTTTATAGGATTGTTGCAAGGAATAGTCGGTATATCATAATATACGCTAGTTCCAGTACGACATCCTGTATTTGCACCTTCTATGCCAATATTTCCTGTAATACAAGCTAGAGTTGCAATCGCCCTTGCATTTTGTTCTCCATTTGAATGTCTTTGCACTCCCCAACCTTGTTCTATAAAACAAGGCTTTATGGTGGCAATTTCTCTTGCAAGTTGAACTATGCGGCGTGCTGGAATTTTTGTGATTTTGCTAGCCCAATCAGGAGTTTTTTCTACTCCATCGTTTAGTCCTAAAACATAGCTTTCATAGCTTGAGTTTTTAGCTGCATCTTGTGGCAGAGTATTTTCACTAAAGCCTATGGTGTATTTATCAAGAAAAGTTCTATCAAGTAAATCTTCTTTTATCATCACATAAGTTAGCGCAGCAATCAAAGCTGCATCGGTTCCTGGTGCTATAGGTATCCACTCATCACAATGCCCTACCATAGAATCATTATATCTTGGGTCAATGTGAATTATTTTACATCCACTTTCTTCTAAGGCTTTTTGATAAGCATAGCCTACTCCACCACCACCCATTCTAGTTTCAACATGGTTTGCTCCAAAAAATATAGCTAATTTTGCAGAGCGTAAGGTGTATATATCGCTAGCAGGAGATCCTCCATAGAAAAAATTCATTGCGTTTGAAATTTGAGCCGTAGAATAGGAGTTGTGATAATTTAAATACCCACCATACAAACTCAGTAGTCTAGCAAATGGAGATAAAGAGCCATAGCAATTTCCTAAAACGGAACCATAAGTACCAGTAGAATAAGTTATATAAAAGGCTTCATTGCCGTATTTTTCTTTAATTTCTTGCATTTTGGCAGAAATTTCATCAAAAGCTTGTTCCCAAGAAATAGGCATAAATTTACCTTCGCCTCTTTTCCCCACTCTTTTTAGTGGTCTTTTTAAGCGATTTGCATTGTAAACTTTATATCTTGAACTACGCCCTCTAATACAGGCTCTTGCTTGACGATTATCAAAGCTATCATCACCTTCATTATCAGTACTGACATATTTAATAATTCCATCTTGAGTATGCACTTTTACAGGACATTTTGTTCCACAATTTACATTACATCCAGCCCATTTGCTGATCAATGGTGGAGTTTTTAATAAATTTGCACTTAGATTTATAGGGCTTAAGGTTAAGCCGCCAAACAAAGAACTCCATTTTAAAAAATCTCTACGATTTTGTTCCATGTTATCTCCTTACATTTATGTGATAAAAATTATTGCGATTATAATACAAATAATAATTTTATTCAATTAAAATTAAGACTTTAAAACTCCTAAATATAGGCTTTATAATGGATTTTTCGTTTATGAATTTAACTTCAAAAAATAAAAATTTGAATAATATAGTGATAGAAATTTATTAAAATAGTATTTAAATAGAAATTTATAACTAAAATATAACTTTATCCCCCGTATAGGCTTGCGAGTTGAGTTTTTTTGTTTTATAATTTTACAAATTATTAAATGAAAAGGTTTATTTATGTTGAGATTTTTAATTTTTGTATTGTTATTGTTTATAAATTTAGAAGCAAAAATTCCAAAAGATATGCTTATTATAGCAGTTGAAAATGAAATCACAAGGATAAATCCTGCTTATAGTGAGGATCATGATGCAGTGATTAATCTTGTATTTTCAGGGCTTACGCGTTTTGATGAAAATATGAGTTTAAAACCTGATTTGGCTAAGTCTTGGGATGTTAGTAAAGATGGGCTTATTTATGATATTTTTTTAAGAGACGATGTTTTATGGCATGATGGAGTCAAATTTAGTGCTGATGATGTGAAATTTAGTATAGAAACCTTTAAAAATCCTAAAAACAATTCTTCTGTTTATGTCAATTTTGAAGACATTAAAAGTGTGGAAATTTTAAATCCTTCTCATGTAAAAATCACACTTTTTAAACCTTATCCCGCATTTTTAGATGCTTTAAGCATAGGAATGCTTCCTAAACATTTGCTTGAAAATGAGAATTTAAACACAAGCTCTTTTAATCAAAATCCTATAGGCACAGGTCCTTATAAATTTGTAAAATGGAAAAAAGGTGAATATGTTGAATTTAAAGCCAATGAACATTTTTATCTTGATAAGGTAAAAACTCCAAGACTTATTATAAAACACATTTTTGATCCTTCTATAGCTAGTGCTGAGCTTAAAAATGGTAAGATAGATGCGGCTTTAATCGATGTTTCTTTGCTAAATCTTTTTAAAAATGATGAAAATTTTGGAATTTTACGTGAAAAATCGGCTGATTATCGGGCTTTAATGTTTAATTTTGATAATGAATTTTTGAAAGATTTAAAAGTAAGACAAGCCTTAAATTACGCAGTTGATAAAGAAAGTATAGTAAAAAATCTTTTACATGATTATGCTTTTGTAGCCAATCATCCTTTAGAGCGTTCTTGGGCAAATCCTAAGAATTTTAAAATTTATAAATATGATCCTAAAAAAGCCGAGGATTTACTTGTAAGTGCAGGTTTTAAGAAAAATAAAGATGGAAATTTTGAAAAAGATGGAAAAATTTTAGAATTTGAAATTTGGGCGATGAGTAATGATCCTTTAAGGGTAAGTTTGGCTGGAATTTTGCAAAGCGAATTTAAAAAAATAGGAGTTGTAAGCAAGGTGGTGGCTAAACCTGCTGGAAGTTTTGATTATTCTAAAGTAGATAGCTTTTTAATAGGCTGGGGAAGTCCTTTAGATCCTGATTTTCACACTTTTAGGGTATTTGAAAGTTCGCAAGATAGTGCTTTAAATGATGAGGGTTGGAATTTTGGACATTATCATGATAAAAAAGTGGATATAGCCTTGCAAAAAGCAAGAAATACTTCAAATTTGGAAGAGAGAAAAAAATATTATAAAGATTTTATAGATGCTTTGTATGAAAATCCTCCTTTTATCTTTTTAGCCTATCTTGATTTTGCTTTAGTTTATAATAAAGATTTAAAAGGTATCAAAGCAAGGACTTTAGGTCATCATGGAGTGGGTTTTACTTGGAATGTTTATGAGTGGAGTAAATAGTGCTAAAACGCTTAGTTTTTAGTCTTGTCGTAGCATTTTTTAGCACTTTTTTATGTTTTGTTTTACTTCATTTTAGTAAAGGCAGTATAGCTTATGCTAATGGAGTTAATTCACAAAGCAAAGAATTTGTTCAAAGAATAGAACAAAATTTAGGGCTTGATAAGCCTTTGCTAGAGCAGTATAAAATTTGGCTTTTTAAGGCTTTAAGAGGAGATTTAGGAGTTTCTTTTTTAAGTGGAGAAAGTGTTTTAAAGCTTATAAAAGAAAGAATTTTTAATACTTTTATTTTGGGTTTTAGTGCCTTAATGCTTTTATTTTTACTTAGTGTTTTTTTGGCACTTTTAGGATATTATTATAAAGAAAGTTTTATAGATAAAATCATCACTTTTTTAGCTTTTAATTTTTTTGCTTTACCTCCTTTTGTTTTGGCTTTATTGTTTGTTTTGATTTTTGGAATTTTTTGGAAAATTTTGCCTGTTATGGGAAGTAGTGATATAGGCTTTGAAGTTGATTTTTTAAATCGTTTAGAACATTTAATTTTGCCTGTTTTGGTGCTCGTTTTATCACATTTGGCGTTATTTTTAAGGATTGCTAGAAATTTTATCAATGAAAGTTTTTCTCAAATTTTTATTCAAAATTTATACGCTAGAGCTTTAAGGGAGAAAGATATTTATTTTTTAGTTTTGAAATATTCTTTAAGTCCTATTGTAGCTTATTTTGGGGGAAGTGCTTTAAGTTTTATGATGGGAACTTATGTGGTAGAAAGTGTCTTTGCTTACGAGGGGCTTGGGTCTTTACTTTTTAAAAGTATTATTTTTAAAGATTATCCTGTTGTACTTGCACTTATAATTTTTAGTGTTTTACTTGCAGCATTTTTTACATTTTTAAGTGATATTGTAGCTAGGATTTTAAATCCTAGATTAAGAAGGCTTGATTTTGTTTAAATTTCTTATCATTCTTGCGCCTTTAATTTTTTTGTTTTTATGCGCCTTGTTTGCACCTTTTTTGGCTCCTTTTGATATTTTAAGTACTCATTTAGAAAATTTGCATCAAGCTCCTAATTTTACTTATATTTTAGGGACTGATTTTTTAGGCAGGGATTTGTTTTCTTGTTTGCTTTTTGCTTTGAGAAATTCTTTGCTTATAGGTGTTGGTGGATCTTTATTGTCTATTATTTTTGCTTTGTGTTATTTGTTTTTAGCACGATGTTTTTTTTATATTTTTTGGATGCGTATTTTAGAGTTTTTTTTAGCCTTGCCTGCTTTTTTATTTATGATGTTTTTTCAAAGCATGATAACTTCTGATGTGTTTTTGATGATTTTTTTAATCGCTTTAATTCATTGGTGTTTCATAGCAAGAATTATAGAAAGTGAATTAAAAAGACTTGAAAATTTAGATTTTTACAAAGCAAATATAGTGCTTGGAAGAACTAAATTTAGAGCTTTTTTTAAAGATTTAATACTCGCTTTAAAAACACTGATTTTTACACTTTTTATATTTAATATTGTTCATGCTATAGCCACAGAAGCTACTTTGAGTTTTTTTGGACTGGGCTTAGGATTTGAAATTCCAACTTTAGGTACTCTTTTGAGTGAGTCTTCAAAAGCAGTTTTTATAGGTGCTTGGTGGATGATACTTTTTCCACTTTTAAGCTTGCTTTTGTTGTTTTTACCTCTTTTATGGTTGGGTAATTTTTTACAAAAAATTTGGGGTATAAGATCTTGAAGGTAAGAAATTTAAATATCAGTTTGAAGAATAATTTATTGCTTAAGGATATTAATTTAGATATAAAAACAGGCAAAACTTTAATGATACTAGGACAAAGTGGAGTGGGTAAAAGCTTGTTAGGAAAAGCTTTGGTAAGACTTTTAGATTCTAACTTCACAATAAGTTTTGATGAATTAAGTTTTCATAATTCTTGTATTTTTAATTTTAACAAAGAAGAGCTTAGAGATTTTCGTTCTAAGGTGGCACTTGTTTTGCAAGATGCAGAGCTTAGTCTTTATCCTTATTTGGATATTGGAAATTTATGTCATCTTGTTTTAAAAACTTATACAAAATTAAAACAAAAAGAAAGAAAAGATTACGCTTTTTCTTATTTTAAAAAATTAGGATTTGAAAATCTTGATCGTTTATGGCATTCTTATGCTAATGAATTAAGTTTGGGTATGGCAAGAAGGGTGAGCCTAGCTTTAGCATTATTAAATCAACCCCAAATTTTAATTTGTGATGAAATCACAGCTTCTTTGGATAAAGAAAACGCTTCTAAGATTATATCGATTTTAGAAGAATTAAAAAATAACACAGCCTTAGTTTGCATCACTCATGATTTAAATTTGGTAAATTCTTTAGCAGATGAAATTCTTATGCTAGAAAAAAATAGTTCAAATTTATATAGCTTAGATGAGTTTTTAAGGTATTATAATGCTTAAAGTTTGTAATTTAAGTAAGTTTTATGAGCTTAAAAAGCATTGGTATTTAAAAAAAGAAAGACATATTATTTTTGATAATATCAATTTTTCTTTAAATGAAAATGACAATTTAATAATTTTAGGTAAAAGTGGTGCAGGTAAAAGTACATTAGCTAGAATTCTTTGTTTTTTAGAAGATCCAAGCGAGGGTGAGGTATGGTATGAAAATCTTAACTTACACAAGCTTGATAAAAACAAACAGAGACTTTTAAGAAAGCAAATTCAGTATTGCTTTCAAGATCAAAAAATGGCTTTAAACCCTTATAAAAAAATCAAAAATCTCATACAAGATGGTTTGGAAAATTTTAATTTACAAAAGAATGATGATTTGATTTTAGAATTTTTTGATTTTTTTAGTCTAAAAAAACAAATTTTAGAACAAAAACCCTATGAGTTAAGCGGAGGAGAAGCCACACGCGTAGGTCTTATCCGTGCTTTGGTTTTAAATCCTAAATTGTTGATTTTAGATGAAATTACTTCAGCGCTTGATATTAAAACTTCTAAAGAAATTTTAACTTTTTTATATGACTATCAGCAAAAAAATAATATTTCTTATATATTTATAACCCATCAAAGTGATCTTTTTTATAAATTTAATCATAAAAAATTAAAACTTTAAAAAATATTTTTTAATATAAGTTTCAATATAGAAAGTTTAGAGTAAAATAAAGAAAAGTGTAAATTTAATTTTTGTTGTGGAGTGATTAAAGTGCTTTAAAAAAGGAGAATAAATGTCTCATATAGATGCTTCGCATCCTTATTTTGGTATTTTTTTAATGCTAGTACTTGCTAGTGTTATTTTTTTTGGACTGGTTTTTTTAGCTTCAAAAATTGGTAATAATTTTGCCGCAAAAAATCGCAAAAAATTAGGACTTGGAATTTATGAATGTGGTCCTATTCCTGTTAAACAAGCTAACAAGATTAACTCTCAATTTTTCATCATCGCCTTAATCTTCATACTTTTGGATATAGAAGTTGTGTTTTTATTTCCTTGGGCTTTGATTTTTAAAGATTTAGGTTGGTTTGGGCTTTTAGAAGTTTTTGTTTTTATCGTACTTTTAGGAGTTGGATTTTTATATGCTTATAAAAAAGGAGCGTTTGCATGGCAGAGCATCAAGTAAATTATGCAAGTGGCTTGCCCGTCGTTTTAACTAGCGTTGATAAACTAGTTCAATGGGGTAGGAGTAATTCTTTATGGGCTTTATCTTATGGACTTGCCTGTTGTGCGATTGAGATGATGGCGGCCGGGGGTTCAAGATATGATTTTGATAGATTTGGAACGATTTTTAGAGCTTCACCACGCCATAGTGAAGTGATGATTATCGCAGGAACTTTATGTAAAAAACACGCTGAATTTACAAGAAGACTTTACGATCAAATGCCTGATCCTAAATGGGTGATTTCTATGGGAAGTTGTGCCAATACAGGCGGTATGTTTAATACTTATTCTACGGTTCAAGGAGTGGATAGAATTATACCTGTAGATATTTATGTACCAGGCTGTGCTCCACGCCCAGAAAGTTTTCAGTTTGCTTTGATGATTTTGCAAAAAAAGATCCGCAAAGAAAAAGCAAGTCGTAAGATCGCACCTAAAAGGTTGATATGATGAGAAAGTATAGCGATAAAAAAAATGCTCAAACTCAAAATTATTACAAAGATAGATTTTATCACGCGCCACACACTGTAAAATCTGATGTTAATGAAAGTGTTTTTAAAGATGATTTTGAAGTTTTAAAAACTCAAGTAGAAATTTTAAATTCCTTTGTAGAGCTTGATTTTTGGGTAATAGAAATTAAAAAAGAAGACAATGTTAAAACTTTGCAAATGCTTAAAACTTTAGGGTATTTAAGTTTTACAGAGGCAAGTGCTATTGATTTTGTAGCAGATAAAAATGGTTTTGAAGTGTTTTATCAGCTTTTAAATTTAGAAAAAAAATTAAGAGTGAGAATAAAAACTTTTGTAGGCGTAAAAGAGCGTTTGCAAAGTGTGGCTCATGTTTTTAAAGGGGCAAATTGGAGTGAGAGAGAAATTTATGATATGTTTGGAATTTTCATCATAAATCATCCCAATTTAAAACGCATTTTAATGCCTGATGATTGGTTTGGACATCCGCTTTTAAAAACTTATCCTTTAAAGGGTGATGAGTTTGCAAGATGGTATGAGATTGATAAAATTTTTGGTAAAGAATATCGTGAAGTAGTGGGTGAAGAACAAAGAGATTCTGGTTTTGTTGATGATAAAGATACGCTAAATTTTGCAAGACTTTATCATGAAGTGCCAAAAGGTGGTCAAAAGAAGGAAGTTTCCTTTAAACAAGAATATCAAGAAGATGAAGGCGTAGCTTTTGTAAAAAAAGTAAAACGTGATGAAGCAAAAATTTTAGAGAAAAGGCGTTAAAATGCAAATTCCTAGCAAGTTAAAACCTTATTATGAAAATATAGCTTTTGAGCAAGAAGACTCAAAAATGATTATCAACTTAGGCCCTCAACACCCTTCAGCACACGGAAATTTACGCCTTATTTTAGAACTTGATGGAGAGCAAGTTGTAAAAGCGCGTCCTTGTATAGGTTATATGCATCGTGGTATGGAAAAAATGGCTGAAAATATGATTTATCAAGAATTTATTCCTACTACTGATAGAATGGATTATATCGCTGCTTCAGCGAATAATTATGCTTATTGTGCAGCGGTTGAAAAGCTTTGTGGTTTAGAGATTCCACGCCGTGCAGCAGTCATACGCATGATACTTTTAGAATTAAACCGTATCGCATCGCATTTACTTTGGCTTGCCACTCATGCGCTTGATATTGGTGCGATGAGTGTGTTTTTATACTGCTTTAGAGAACGTGAATATGTTTTGGATTTGATAGAAAAGTATTGTGGCGCAAGGCTTACGCATTCTTCTATGAGAATAGGTGGGGTTATGCTTGATTTACCTGAGAATTATTTAGAAGAAATGCTTGCATTTTGCGATAAATTTCCAAATGATTTAAAAGATTATGAAGATCTTTTAGATGATAATAGAATTTGGCGTTTAAGAACTGAAAATGTAGGTGTGGTTACCAAAGAACAAGCCTTAAATTGGGGTTGTACAGGTGTGATGTTAAGAGGAAGCGGTATAAAATACGATATACGCAAAGAAGAGCCTTATTTGCTTTATAATGAAGTTGAATTTGGTGTGCCTTATGCTACGCAAGGGGATTCTTATGCAAGATATAAAGTTTATATGCAAGAATTTCGTGAAAGTTTGAAAATCCTTAGACAATGTGCCACGCTTTATAAAGATACTCCGCCTGAAATTTTAGCTACGCATCCTGAGTATGTAAGTGCTTCAAAGGAGCAAATTTTAACGCAGAATTATTCCTTAATGCAGCATTTTGTTTTAATTACTCAAGGTTTAAAACCTCCTAAAGGCGAAGTTTATGTGCCTACTGAAAGTCCAAAAGGTGAGCTTGGCTTTTTTATCCATAGTGATGGTACAGGAAGACCTTATCGTTTAAAGGCTAGAACGCCTAGTTATTGGCATTGTGCGTTTTTTGAAGAAATGCTTGTAGGTACTTATTTGGCTGATGTTGTAGCCATTATGGGTAATGTAAATATAGTTTTAGGTGAGATAGATCGATGAGAAGAGTAGATTTAAGAAAAAGCAAAGAGCTTTTTGAAGATTTAGCACAAATCATAAAAGAAGCAAAACAAGGCGAGGTTTTAGTGGTGCTTTTTGAAATCGGCGATTTTTCTCCTGTTGAAAAAAGTTTTTCTTTTGTAAAAGAACAAGGCTGTGAGCTTTTAAATTCTTTGAAATTTAATCAAGTGGATTGGACTATTGTTATAAAAAAGGAGAGGGTATGATTTATGATAATGCTCTTTGTTTTTTAGATATGCCAAGCCTTAAAAACAAAAATTTATGTGAAAAAATAGGTGTAAATAGCATTAATATTTCTTGTTTGGAAGATAAAAACTTAAAAGCTAAATTTTACAAATGCGAAATTGCAAGTTTGAGTTTTGTTTTAGCCTTGCTTTGTAAATTAAGCGATGAAGGGCATTTTTGCGATTTAGATGAGGGATATTTAAGTGCTGAATCTTGTTTTGGAGAGGAAGAAGCAGGTGAAGTGCTTGCTTTTTTAAAAGAGGCTAAGTATTTAATTATAGATAAAAATATCCATTTTTATAAAGATAGCGAAAATATCAAATATTTTTTGAATTTCTTAAGCGTAAAATATGAATTAAAGATTTTAGATAGCGATGAAGAAGAATGCGATTTTAAAAAGGCAAAATTAAACACCTTAAAAGAACTAGATAATTATGATGGTTTAGTGCTTTTTAGAGCAAATTTGCAAGATAAAAATTTACATTGTTCAAGGCAATTTTTACAAATTGCAAAATGTAAAGATCAAAGTGAAGTTGAAATTTTGGCTAAAGATTTTAGTCTTAAAGCCAAGCTTTGTTTAGATGAAAATTTACAAGGCACCATAGCTTTTTTAAATTATGAAAACAATGGTTTTGATTTTACTCCAATTCGCATAAAGGAAGCAAAATGACAGTTAAGATTAATGGTATCGATTGCGCCTTTGAAGAAGGCGAATATATTTTAAATATAGCAAGAAGAAATGATATTTTTATCCCAGCGATTTGCTATCTTTCGGGCTGTAGTCCTACTTTGGCTTGTCGTATGTGTATGGTTGAAGCTGATGGTAAAAAGGTATATTCTTGCAATACTAAAGCAAAAGATGGTATGGTTGTAGAAAGTGATTTGCAAAATCTTTGGGATGAAAGAAATGAGATCATGCAAGCTTATTGTATTAATCATCCTTTAGAATGTGGGGTTTGCGATAAATCAGGCGAGTGTGAATTGCAAAATTTCACTCATAAAAGTCGTGTAAATGTTCAAAAACATTGGATTAAAGACACGCATAAACCACATAAACATTGGGGAATGATTAATTATGATCCCGCGCTTTGCATAGTATGTGAGCGCTGCATTACAGTTTGTAAGGATAAAATCGGCGAAAGTGCTTTAAAGACTGTTCCTCGTGGCGGAGATAGTGTGGATAATAGCTTTAAAGAGAGTATGGGAAAAGATGCTTATGCGATTTGGACTAAATTTCAAAAAAGTTTGATAGGCCCTGCAAATGGCGATACGCTTGATTGTTCATTTTGTGGAGAATGTACAAGCGTGTGTCCAACAGGAGCTTTGATAGGTTCGAAATTTCAATATACTTCAAATATTTGGGAACTTAAGAGAATTCCTGCTTCAAATCCGCATTCAAGCGATTGTGAGTTGATGTATTATGATATTAAGCAAAGTGGTATTAGCAATCAAAAAGAAAAAATTTATCGTGTGAGTAATGATTTTGCCTTCGCGAGTTTAAATAAGGCTGCAAGATTTGCTTTTGATACGCAAAATGAATCAGATAAAGATGAAAAAGCCTTTAAAGAACTTGTGGACCTTTTTGAGAAAAATGAAATTAAAAACATTAAATTTAATAGTTTTATTACCAATGAAGAAGCTTTGATTTTACAAAATTTAAAAAAGAAATTTAATCTTTCTTTGATCAATGAAGAAGCTTTGAAATTTAAAGAATTTTTACAAGAATTTATCGCTAATTCTGGCGAGTTTTATAGTGCTAATACTCAAGATATAACAAAAAGTGATTTTTTGGTTGTAGCTGGAATGCTTTTAAGATATGATGCTCCAACACTTAGCTATAAAATCAATAATGCTTTAGTGATGAATAAAGGCTCAGGGCTTTATTTTCATCCTATGGAAGATATGAGTATAGCAAAATATTCTAAAAATTTTATTTCACACATTCATAAAAGTGGCGATGAAGAGCAAATTTTATATTTTTTACTTCAAAAATTTAGCCAAGATGAAGGTATTAAAACTCATTTAGCAGAGTTTTTTGTTAGTGAAAATAAAGAAATAGAAGAAAGTATCAACGAAGAAGTTGTAGAGCAAGTCATAGAAAAAGATGAAGAAGGCAATGAAATCCAAAAAGAAGTAAAAAAAGTCGTGCCTAAGAAAGTGAAAAAAATCATAGAAGTGCAACGCTCTATTTTTGCTAAAAATTTAGGCATAGATGAAGATAAATTAGAAGATTTATTGCTTAAAAAAGCAAATTTTACTCTTGTTATAGGGAGTGATTTTTATTTTCATAAAAATGCGAAAAAACTTGCTAAATTACTTGCTTTGATCCAAAATACCACTCCTTTTAAAGTCTTTTTAAATCCTACGCATACCAATACCTTAGGTGTGGCCATGATTTGTGATTTGGATAAAAACACACAAGAAGGCAAGACTTTAGGTTATAATGAAAAAGGTGATTTTAGTTTTTCTTATGAAGAGCATGCAAATTTAGCTAGTGCGAGTTTAAATCAGCAAGAAGGAACTTTTTTAAATTACGATAAAAGAGTGGTGCCAACTAACGCTGCTTTAGAATTTAAGGGATATTTTTTAAATGATTTAGCTAATGCTTTAGGTTTTGATGAGGAATATACCATAAATTATACTAAGAGACTCCCTATAAATAAAGGTTTTTCTCCGATTGATTTTGATCATTTAGACAATTTTTATACCAATGCAGGCGATTGTAAAAGGGGATATGAGCTTAATTTAGAATGTTTTAAACAAGTTGCTAAAAAAGAATTTGTCTCTCCAAATTTTGAAAATTTAAACCTAAAAGAAGATGAAATTTTGCTTTATAGTGCTAATCCTAGCTATCAATTTGGTAGATTTTCAAATCGTGCTAGTGCGATTAATGAGGTGATTTTTTTAGGTGTAAGTGAAAATTTAGCTAAAGAGAAAAATTTAAAAGATAAAGATCTTGTAAAACTTAAAATAAAAGATAAAGAATTAAGCCTTAGTGTGCGTGTGGATAAGGATATAAAAAATGGAGCTTTCTTGCCGTATTTTGATGAAAAGCTTGACACGCTAAGCTTTTTTGATGAAAGATTTGTTGTGGCGAATTTAGAAAAATTAGGAGCAAGCCATGAGTGATTTTGCTTTTTTTGCTTTAGAGACTTTGATTAAATGTATTATTATCATTGCAATATTTGCGAGTTTAGCAGGTCTTGCAACTTATGCTGAAAGAAAGGTTTTAGCTTATTTTCAAAGACGCATAGGGCCTGATATGGTAGGGCCTTTTGGGCTTATTCAACTTGTAGCTGATATGATAAAACTTTTTACTAAAGAAGATATAATCCCTTCAAATTCGCAAAAATTTATTTTTGCTATAGCACCTTTGATTTCTGCTATTTGTGCTTTTGTTTCTTTAGCAGCTATTCCTATGCTACCTGAATTTACTTTATTTGGAAGGGTGATTCAGCCTATAGTGGCAGATATCAATGTAGCTTTGCTTTTTGTCATCGGTACTTCAGGGCTTTGCTTTTATGCGGTGTTTTTGGGTGGACTTGCAAGTAATAATAAATGGTCGATTTTAGGGGCTGCAAGAGGGCTTGTAGCGATTATTTCCTATGAAAGCGTAGGAGTTTTGGCTTTGATTGCTATTGTAATGCTTGTAGGTTCTTTTTCTTTGGTGGATATTAACAATTATCAAAGTGATGGATTTTTTTCTTGGCTTATTTTTAAACAGCCCTTGGCTTTTGTGCTTTTTATAATTGCTTTATTTATAGAGACCAATAGAACTCCGCTTTGTTTGACGGAAAATGATGCTGAAATTGTAGCGGGTTATGGAACGGAGTATTCGGGTTTAAGATGGGGTATGTTTTTCATAGGTGAATATGCTTCTATGATAGCTGGAGCTATTTTGGTAACTCTTTTGTTTTTAGGGGGTTTTAATAGCTTTTGGATTATTCCTGGTTGGATTATGATGATAGTAAAATCAAGTTTTATTTTCTTTTGGTATTTTTGGGCAAGAGCTGCTTTTCCGCAATTGCGTCCAGATCAAGTGATGAAAATGTGCTATTTGATCTTAATCCCTTTAGCGGTTTTAAACCTTTTAATCACTGCTTTGGCAGTTCTTTTATAGGAGTTTAATATGAAAAATTATTATTTAGTGGATGAGAAAAGAAAAACTCCTGTTAGCGCTTGGGAGAAAATTTCACAAGCTTTGCGTAGAAGCGTTAAACTAGAGCTTTTTATAGGGCTTTTTGTGATGATGAGAGAATTGCTTAAGAGAAATAATAGCGCTACGATTAAATATCCTTTTGAAAAGGTAAAACTTGACAATCGTTACCGTGCTGTTCATCGTTTGATGCGTTTTATAGAAAGCGAAAACGAAAGATGTATAGGTTGTGGGCTTTGCGAAAAAATTTGCATTAGCAATTGTATTAGAATGGAAACTTCTTTAGATGAAAATGGGCGTAAAAAAGTAGGAAATTATAGTATTAATTTAGGGCGTTGCATTTATTGTGGTTTTTGTGCTGAGGTTTGCCCTGAACTTGCTATAGTGCATGGAATAGAGTATGAAAATGCAGCTGAGCAAAGGTCTTATTTTGGCTATAAGCAAGATTTTTTAACTCCTATTGATAAGCTTAAAAATCAAGTTGAATTTGAAGGAGCGGGAAGCCTTAGAAAAGATGCTGATTTATTGGTGGTAAAAACACCAAATTATTACGATGTGATGCAAGAAAGAGCCTTAGAAAATCAAAATACACAAGAGCAAGGAGAAAATAAATGATAGAAAATTTGGCTTTTGTATTTTTTAGTGTAGTGGTTTTAGGCTTTTTTGGCATTGCGGTTTTAAGTAAAAATATGCTTTATTCTCTTTCGGCTTTAGCGGGTGGAATGGTGTTTTTATCGGGATTTTATTTTTTACTTGATGCAGAGTTTTTAGGCGTGATACAAATTATTGTTTATAGTGGAGCTGTGCTTGGACTTTATAGTTTCGCGATGATGTTTTTTGATGCTTCTAAAGAATTTAAAGAACAACTTAAAGCTAAAAAAAGTTTTTTTACTTTGGTAGTTTTAAGTGCAATTTTACTTTTGGCCATGCTTATAGGTTTTAAATACCAAAATATCAGCACGGATTTGCCTTTAAATGATCCTGCTTTGTTTGATTTTAATAAACAACTGGCTTTAGCGATTTTTTCAAAATATCTTTTGGCTTTTGAATTTATAGCTATTTTGCTTTTGATTGCTTTAGTTTGTGCTATCACTCTTACTCATAAAGAGCTTACAAAGGAAAAACAATGATAGAAAAGTATTTTTTTGTCGCTATTTTAATGTTTGTTATAGGGCTTGTAGGGATTTTAAAAAGACAAAATCTCATTATGCTTTTTATTTCGAGTGAAATTTTATTAAATAGTGCTAATTTAGCCTTAGCAGCAGCTTCTAAAATGCACAATGATTTAAATGGACAGGTTTTTGCACTTTTTATCATGGGTGTAGCGGCTTGTGAAGTAGCTGTTGGTGTAGCTTTGTGTGTGCTTTGGTATAGAAGAAAAGGCACTTTAGAGTTAAAAAGTTTAAAAGAAGTGGAGGCTTAGTATGCAAAATTTGGCTTTGATTTCTCTTTTTAGTCCTTTTATAGCTTTTTTGTTTGCAAGTTGTTTTGCTTTGAGTGAGAAAAAACAATTTGTAGGGATAATTTGCTTACTTCTAATAGCTTTGAGTGCTTTTTGTTCTTTGTATTTGCTTTTTTGCAATGAAGCTTTTAATGTGAGTTTGTTTGAATGGTTTGCTGGAGTAAATTTTGGCTTTGATATAGATGCTATTTCGCTTACTATGATGAGTGTTGTAGGTATTGTAGCTACTTGTGTGCATTTTTATAGTATTTTTTATATGGCTCATGATGAAGGTTTTAATAAATTTTTTGCTTATTTGGGACTTTTTGTCTTTTCTATGCTTTTTTTAGTTATGAGTGATAATTTCTTAGGACTTTTCGTAGGTTGGGAAGGTGTTGGGCTTTGCTCTTGGTTGCTCATAGGTTTTTGGTATAAAAACAATACTTATTCTTTTGCGGCTAATGAAGCCTTTATTATGAACCGTATTGCGGATTTGGGTATGCTTTTAGGAATTTTTTGGCTTTATTTACAAGCAGGAACTTTAAAATATGATGAAGTTTTTTCCATGGCACAAAGCCTAGATCACAACGCTTTGATCTTAATCGCAACTTGTTTATTTATAGGGGCTATGGGAAAATCTGCACAATTTCCTTTTCACACTTGGCTTGCTGATGCTATGGCAGGACCAACTCCTGTTTCTGCATTAATCCATGCAGCAACCATGGTAACAGCGGGGGTTTATTTGGTAATTCGTGCTAGCACGCTTTATGATTTAGTTCCTGAGGTTTCTTATATTATTGCCTTACTTGGAGCTTTTGTAGCGATTTTTGCAGCCTCTATGGCTTTGGTGGCTAGGGATTTAAAACGCATTATTGCTTATTCTACCTTATCGCAACTTGGATATATGTTTGTAGCTGCAGGACTTGGGGCTTATGGTATAGCTTTATTTCACTTAGCTACACATGCTTTTTTTAAATCTTTACTTTTTTTAGGTGCTGGAAATGTAATGCATGCTATGAATGATAAATTAGACATTAAAAAAATGGGTGGACTTTTTAAACCTTTAAAATTTACAGCTATTTTGATGTGTATAGGATCTTTAGCTTTAGCAGGAATTTATCCTTTTGCAGGATTTTTCTCTAAAGATTTGATTTTAGGATATTCTTTCATTTCTTTTCACCATGGTATTTTTTTGGTGCTTTTAATCGCAGCTTTTTTAACAGCATTTTATAGCTTTAGACTTTTAATGTTGGTATTTTTTACCCCTGCAAGACATGATGAACATCCACATGAAGCAAGTAAAATCGCACTTTTAGCTATGAGTCCTTTGATGGTTTTAGCTATTGTTGCAGGATTTTTTGAACATAGTTTTTTTGAATATTTAAGCACAAAATTAGTTTTTATTGATGCACAAAATCAAATTGTAATGATTAGTGCGAGTGTAGTAGCTATTTTGGGTGTAATTTTGGCTATTTTTGCTTATAAAAATTCTTGGTTTAAAGAAAGTATTGAAGAAAATAAAATTCACAAACTTTTAAGTAATGATTATTTTATTCCTAGATTCTATCATCAATTTATTGTTTCAAAATATGAAAGTTTATGTGCGATTTTAAAGCATTGTGATCTTTATATTTTTGATAGAATAGTTGAAAAAATTGCTTTGTATTCCCAAATTATTTCACAAAAAATGATTATGCCAAACAGCTTAAACTTAATGCTTAGATTTTTGGTGGCAGCTTTTGTGATTTTGTTGATTTTGGTATGGATGGTGTAAAATGCTAAATTATTTGATATTTTTTCCTTTAATTTCTGCTTTTGTGGTTTTGCTTTTAAATCGTGGAGGCGTTAAGGTTTTTAGCGTTGTTGTAAGTTTTATGATTTTGGCTTTAAATTTGGATATTTTTGCGGATTTTTTACAAGGGGTAAGCTTTGATTATAATCTCTCTTTTAAAATTTTGAAATTTTTTAGCTTTCATGTAGGAGTAGACAGTATTGCACTTATATTGATGCTTTTAAGTTCTTTGATGATATTTTTAAGCTTTTTATTTTTAAAGCTGGAACAAAAAGCACTTGTATCTTGTATATTCTTTTTAGAATTTGCCATTATGGGACTTTTTAGCGCAAAAGATGGTTTGTTATTTTATGTTTTTTGGGAATTTTCTCTTTTGCCTTTGCTTTATATTATGGGAGTTTATGGTAAAGATTTTAGAGCGGGGGTGAAATTTTTTATCTATGCTTTTGCGGGTTCAATTTTAATGCTTGTAGCATTGATTTATCAAGCTTATTTAAATTATCAACTTTTAAATATCTTCACTTTTGACTTGGAAATTTGGAAAAATAATGCCTCAGCAGTAAATTTCACAGAGCAACTTTTACTTTTTGGAGCATTTTTTATCGCTTTTGCTATCAAAGCTCCTTTATTTCCACTTCATACTTGGGCACCTAAGGTTTATGCAAATTCGCCTGTGCTTGTTTCTGTAATACTTGTAGTTTTTAAAATGGCTCCTTTTGGATTTTTACTTTTTTGTTTACCACTTTTTCCAGATGCGAGTGTGTATTTTATGCCTTTAATTGTAGCTTTATGCATAATGAGTATCGTTTATAATGCTTTAATTGCTTATAGAGCAGAAAATATTAAAGAATTGATCGCTTATAGTTCTATTTCACATCTTGGTGTGATGATTTTGGGAATTTTTTCTTTAAATGCTTTGGGTATTAGTGGTGCGGTTTTTTATATGTTTGCACACGGTATTGTAACGGGAGCTTTATTTTTAATGGTTGAACTTTTATACCAAAGATATCATACTTATGATATTTCTTTTTACCATTCTTTGGCCAAAAAAGCACCTTTATTTTCAATTTTCTTTATGTTAATTTTACTCGCAAGCGTTTCTTTGCCTTTAACTGTTTCTTTTGTGGGAGAGTTTTTAATTCTTTTAGGTATAGCAAAGATTAATTTATTTTACGCTTTGTTGGCAGGTTTGGTGATTATTTTGGGAGCGATTTATATGTTCGCAGTATTTAGAAAAATATTTTTCATGCAAAAACAAAGCTTTATAGAGAGTTTTTCTTTACGCTTTAGAGAAATAGTAGCACTTGTGTGTATTGTAGTAATGATTTTTGGACTAGGGCTTATGCCAAATATACTTTTAAAGCCGATACAAAAAGATGTGGATAATCTTATAAAAACAATGAATATTAGAGCTGTGGAGCAAAATACTTTAGATTTTTTATCTAAAATAGGAGAGGCAAATGTTAAATAATTTTTTAAATTTAGAACTTTTAAATATAAGCTTATCTTATCCATTTTTATTTTTAATTACAACTGCAATAGTTCTTTTGCTTTGCTCTGGTTTTTGGAAATTTCATCGATCGTTTTATATTGGCATAAGTTCTTTATCTTTAATTGTAAGTGCTTTTTTGATTTTAAATAATGCAAATGCTCAAGGTTTAGAAGCAAAAGCTTTTTTGGCTACTTTAAATAATGATATTGTTTCATTTTATGCTTCTTTGGTGATTTTGTGTTTTTCATTTTTATATCTTTTAATGCAAAAAGAAGAAAATCAAGGTGAATTTTATGCTTTATTTTTATTTATGATTGCATCTTTGCTTTTGATGGTTTCAAGCTCAAATTTAGTACTTATTTTTATAGGACTTGAAAGTTCTTCTTTAGCACTTTATACTTTAATAGCAATGCGTGGAAGTAATAATGCTATTTCAAGTGCAATAAAATACTTTAGTTTAGCGGCTGTAGGAGCTGGGTTTTTTGTTATGGCTGTAGCTTTTATTTATTTAAAAACAGGAACTTTAGATTTATCTGCTAATTTAGCGTTAAAAAATGAGTTTCAAAAAGATCCCATGCTTTTGGGTGCTGGAGTGATGATTTTCGTTCTTTGTGCAATTAAGCTTTCTTTGGCGCCTTTTCATTTTTGGCTTAAAGACGTGTATTATGCAGCACATACAAATTTGGTTGCTTTTATTTCAGTTGTGCCAAAAGTTGCCATGTTGGTTGTGGTTATTCGTTTGTTTGATTTTTTAAATAATACAGGTTTTGAATATATCATAATAGTTCTAGCGATTTTTTCTATGCTTATAGGTGCTTTTGCGGCTCTAAGTCAAAACAATATCAAAAAAATGTTTGCTTATAGTTCTGTAGTGCATTCTTCTTTGGTTTTGGTGGCTTGTATTCCTTTATTAAAAGAACAAAATTTTGATGGAATTTTGCTTGCTATTTTTGGATATTGGACTTTATTTGCTTTTGCAAATTATGCTGTATTTATGATTTTAAGCAATTATGAGAATAATTCTTATGAGAGTTTAAATGGACTTTTGGTTAAAAAACCTTTAATTGCTTTTTGCTTAAGCATTAGTGTGCTTTCTTTAGCAGGCGTCCCGCCTTTTGGAGTATTTTGGGGTAAATTTATGATTTTAAATACAGCAATTTTAAATGGATATTGGTATTTGGCACTTTTTGTGGCTTTATCTTCTGTTATTATGCTTTATGCGTATTTAAAGATTTTAATTCATGCTTTATTTATGAAAAATGATAGGGTTCATAATATTAAGTTTAGTTTTATACAAAATTTTATTTTAGCTTTTTGTGTTTGTATAAGCACTTTTGCTATATTGTTAATGTTATAAGAGTTTTGCTATAATTATTTTATGAGAATATTATTTTTAATTTTATTAAGTTTTTTAAATGCTTTTGCTTTTGAGCTTGTTTTAAACACGGGTCGCGAAAATAATCAAGCTTTTGCAGTTTTACATGCGAGTAATGATTTAGAATTTACATGTCAAAAATTTATTACCGAATCAAAAGTTCATTTTGAATGTGATATTGCAGGTATGGTTGATAATAAATTAAAAGATCAGAGTTTTTCTGCTTTTGATTTAAAATTTATACAAGAAGCTCAAAAAATTAAAATGATCATTTTGCCAAAAATACAAGCAAAAATGTTTGACACTTCTCAAAATATTTATATAGATAAAGAACTTAGTTCATCAAGTTCGCATAAAAGTAAGGCTTTTACTTTTATTTTTGCACCAGAGCTAGCGCCTATTAAAGACTATGATGGACTTGATTTTAATATCAATTTTCCACACGAGAGCTTGCCTTATGTTGGAGCTTTGGATTTAAATTCTGATCCTGTTGTCATCCCTCAAAGTGCAGATATCAATACTTATTTACGCATCAAAAAAGAATACGATAAGGCTAATTATAGTCAGGTTGCTATTGATGCTCAAAATGCTATCAATAGATATCGTGGCAGTATTTTTACTAGTGAATTTATACTATATAAATTAAGAGCTCAAAATAAACTTTATACCCAAGATCCGAGCATGCGTGATCAACAAATTTTAGAAAAGATGATTGATGATACTAAAAATTGGACGCGTACTTTTACAAGTGATAAAAATTTTTCAGAAGTTTTACATATAATGTTAAGAACTTATATCGCTTTAGCTCAGCGTGCTGATGTAGAATATACAATGTCGATTTTGGATAATGAACAACCTAATAATTATTTTACTCAGTTATCAAAACTTGATTATGCAGACTATATTTATAATTTAAATGAAAAAGAAAAAGCTGTAAATATTTATGAAAATACTTATTTTAATACAAAAAATTTAGATTTAGCTGCAAGAGCAGCTATGAGTTTGGCAAAGAATTTGCTTTCAAATGGGCAAGTAAATAAAGCCATAGAGTATATTAACACTATTTTAAAAGCCAATCCTGAATATTTTGGAAAAGATATTCCAAAATCTTTAGAACTTGCTAAATTATTTAATCAAAAAGGACAATTTGATATAAGTGCAAGTATTTATGAAGATGCCTTTGCTAAAATGTCCAAACTTGATCCAAGTTATGAAGAAACTTTAAAAGATTTAGCCTTAGTTTTATCACATACTAATAGATCTAGTGATGCTAAAAAATACCTTGATTTGTATATGAATGATTATTTAGATGGTAGGTATTTAGATGAAATCAAAAAAGCAAGTGATGAGGTATTCTTTGCTTTAGGTGATAATAATGCAAGCTTTTTGCATCAGCGTTATACAGATTTAATGAAGCAATATGCAAATAAAGATGAGAATATTGCAAATAAAGCTTTAGATGAAGATGTTGCACTTTATTATAAAGAGGGAAATTTTAGTGCGATTTTAGCTTATAAAGATCTTATAGAAAGTAAAAAAATTCCAAATGCTACTCAATTTTTAGAGAAAGCAGCTGTTAATGATTTAAAAAATGCGATAAAAGCTGATAATTGTATCAATGCTGCAAATATTTTTATGCATTTTAGCGCTTATGATATAGGTCAGAAAATTGAGAATAAAAAACAAATGTTAGCTTGTCTTATCAGAACTTCTAATGTTGAACAAGCACTTGATTATATAGATAAAAATTATAGTGAAGATTCTATATTTTATGGTCTTCAAAAAGCATCTATTCTTTTTGATAATAAACAATATTCTCAGGTGATCAAAATTTCTAAAGATATAGCTAATTCTAGAATTTTAAAAAGCGATGATGAGAATTTTAAGGCTTATTATTTGCAATTTTTGTCTTTGTTGCGTTTAAATGATTACAATCAAGCCATTAAAATTTTGCAAATTTTAGAAAGTTTTCCAATGAATTTTAGTATGGTAGAAGCCTATGATGCTTTACTTTCTTATGCTAATGATCATAATATGCAAACAACTATTTTAACTTACGCACCTAAGGCCATTGACTATCAAAATTTTAAAGGTATAAATCTTTTTAGTCCTAATTTGGAATTTATGTATCTTGATGCTTTGGCTAAAATCAATAAAAATGAAGAAAGTTTAGCTGTTTTAACAGATTTGCTTAAATTAAAACTTTCAGATGAAGATAGAGCAAGAGCTTTATATATCCAAGCTTTAACTTATGAAAGAATGCAAAATATACAAGCTGAAAAAGAAAGTTTAAAACAATGTCTTGAAATCAAAAGTGTTTCAAATTGGCAGAATTTATGTAAGAGTAAAAATCAAATTTTAAATCAATAAGTAAATTTAGAGATAACTAGCTTTTTAGCTAGTTATCTAAGGTTAAAACCTCTTCTTCTTAACATCTTCTAAG